>JAYOII010000104.1:0-6235 GCA_038118685.1 Opitutia bacterium | reverse complement strand
TCGGGCCAGCCGGCCACGAGCTCAGGATCGTGGACGGGAACAACGCAAAACGTCCCAAGGCAACCGTATGGCTCGAGGGAACGGAATACGCTCAAAACAAGGAAGGAATCATCCATATTCCGTTCAGCAACCGCCCGGGCAGACGGGATCTCGTTCTGCGGGACGGTTCCTTTTGCGCGCTCGCCCAGCTTGACCATCTCTCCGAGAGCTACAAGTTGGACGCCGCCATTCACCTCGACCGGGAAAGTTTGGTCGAGGGGACGACGGCCAAGGTGATCCTTCGCCCCCTTCTTCGCCTTAACGGAAACCCTGTTTCGACCGACCTTCTGGAGGAGTCCAAGTTGATTATCCATTCGTCCGATCACGACGGCACTCCGGGCATGATGGAAATCGACCTCCCGAAATTCGAACAAGGAAAGGACCTCGTTCATGAATTCAAGGTTCCGAAAAAGCTGTCGACCCTTCGCTTCGAGCTCAGGACCAAGGTCCAAAACCTAAGCAAGGCCACGAAGCAGTCCCTCCGGCGCGACCGAACCTTTACGGTCAGCCAGATGGATCGCACCCTCAAGCCAGAGGCTCTTTATCTGTCCCAAAGCGCGGGCGAATATTTTATTGAAGCGCTCGGTCGCAACGGGGAAATCGTAAGGGACCGGGCATTGGTTCTTGAAATCAAGCACCTCGATTTCACGAATACCCGAACCCTCAGCCTAAAGACCGGACAGGACGGACGGATTGAACTCGGCGCAATGCCCGGGATCGAATGGGTCCGCGCCCGCCACCCGGACGGCGCAACCTACAATTGGCCCATCGCCCGGGACCGCGCCGTCCGGAACGTCCAGCCTACGGCCATCCATGCCACCACGGACGAAATGATCGAGGTGGCCGTGCCCGGGGAACCGGACAACGCGGACAAACCCTCCGTTTTCTCACTCCTTTCCAAGCGCAAGGGCTTCTATGAGAGAGATTACTCCTCGGCGGGAACGATCCAGGGAGGCTACCTCCACCTTCGCGGTCTTGCCCCGGGCGACTACGAACTCTTTCTCAAGCGCACCCGTCAAACGATCACCCTCCGCATAACCGAGGGCAAACGGGCCAACGGGTTCGTCCTGTCCAAGAACCGGATTCTCGAAGACAACCGGCTCAACCCCATCCAAATCCAAGCCGTTGCGATCGAAGACGGAAAAGCGAAGATCCTCGTTGGAAACGCGGGCAAACTCACCCGCCTCCATGTCTATGCCACCCGATACCTCTCGAATTGGGATACCTTTTCCGCCTTGGACGTGGGAGGGGCTCCCTCGCCTTACTCGATGAACTTGGCGAGCAAACGATCTCTTTACGTCAAGGAACGGGCAATTGGAGAGGAATACCGCTACGTGCTCGACCGCAGGTATGCCGTCAAGTACCCGGGCAACATGCTCGAGCGCCCCGGGTTGATCCTGAACCCCTGGTCGGTAAGAAAGACCGATACGGGACGCCAAAATGCCGCCCAAGGAGGGGACTACGAAAGGAAGATGGACAAAGCCGGAGAGAGCAAGTCGGGAAAACGTGGTTTACGCTCTTCCGCAAGCGGAGGGGAAAGCGATTATGCCGACCTGGACTTCCTCGAGCAAAACGCCCTTCTCTGGGCAAACGTAAAACCCGACGAAAAAGGGATCGCATCGATCGACCTCAAGGGCTTGTCCGGACACCAACGCCTTCACGTGTTCGCCGTCGATGCGTGGAACGTGGCCTACCGCCCGGTATCCCTCCCTTCCGCCGAACTCAAGCGCAAGGAATTGCGAATGGTTCGCGAACTGGACCCCGACAAACCATTCTCCGAGCAGAAACTCTTCACTTCCCTCGCCAAGGGCAAAAGATTCAAGTTGGCCGACGTGACCACCTCCAAAGTACAGGCCTACGATTCCCTTGCCCGGGTATACGGTTTGCTTTCCTCTTTGAGCGAAGACAGCAACCTGGCAAAGTTCGGGTTCATCCTCGATTGGCCGGGGCTCAAGCCTGCCGAAAAGCAAGCGAAGTACTCGGAATTCGCCTGCCACGAGCTCAATTTCTTCATTTATCAAAAGGATCCCGCCTTTTTCAAGAAGGTCATCCTCCCCTACCTGGCCAACAAGAAGGACAAGACTTTCATGGACCATTGGTTGCTCGGTTCCGACCTCTCCCCCTACCTCGAGCCCTACCGCTTTTCCCGACTCAATGCAGTCGAGAAGATTCTCATGGCCAGAAAGCAAAAAGACGGGGGCTCGGCGATGGCCCGCTACGTCAGGGAACTCAAGGAAATGATCCTCCCGAATCCGGAGGAATACAACCGTCTGTTCGACGCGGCCATCGGAAGTTCGGCTTTGGAAACCGATGATTCTCTCGGGTTTAAAGCCCAGCAAGAACAGCAAAGAAAGGATCTCGCTAAATCTATGCGCAAAGAGAGTATCATGGCCTTGAAGGAGATGGAAGGGGCCAGCTTCGGCAAAAGTTTTAATCAGATTGGAGGAGTAGGAGGAGGAGGAACTGCTGACCGGGCCTTGTCCCTCGACTTCAGAGCCACAGCCAACGCAGGGGCGGACTTGGGAGTCAGGGATGAAGCAAAGGCGGTTGGGGAAATCGAATTTTTCGACTCCAGTTTGAATAGGATAATGAAAGGGCAAGAAAAACTCCTGATGAAAATGTCCGAAGAAGCCCAAACGACCGCCGAAGCCATCATCGAAGCAAAGGGCAAACGGGCAACCAATGGAACCCTCCGGGCAAGATTGGAAGAAAGAAAGGCTGTCCGCCAGTTTTACCGGAAACTGCCCCCGACCGAGGAATGGGCGGAAAACAACTACTACCAACTCCCCATCGATCAACAAAATGCCAACCTGATCCTGATCAATGCCTTTTGGAACGACTTCGCCTCCCACCCCGAAGGCGAGCCTTTCGTCTCGGGCAACTTCATTTACGCGACCCGGAACTTTTCCGAAATGATGTTCGCCCTGTCCGTGCTCGATCTGCCTTTCGAACCAGTCGATCATGAAGTCGAAAACAAAGGGAGCGCCTTTTCCCTCAAGTCGGACCAGCCCTTGCTCCTCTTTCATCAGGAAATTGGCGAGGCCAAGAATGCCAAGGATGCCCGTGACATACTCCTCAGTCAAAACTTCTACCGGGCGGATTCGCGCTACGTGAACCAGGGGGGCGAACGCCTTGATAATTTCGTGAAGGATGAATTCCTCAAGCAAATTGCCTACGGATGCCAAGTCGTCATCACCAACCCCACCTCATCCGTGCGCAAGCTCAGGTACCTTGCCCAGATTCCAACCGGGGCCATGCCCTTGCAAAACGGGTTCTATTCCGACGGCCGCCCGTTCCGGCTGGAACCCTATTCCACGCGAACCTTCGATTTTTACTTTTACTTCCCCGAGACAGGAGACTTCCCGGTCTATCCGGTCCAAGTAGCGAGTGAACAAGGACGCCTGGCCGGTGGCAAACCCTTCGTCTTCAAGGTAGTTGAAAAGCTAAGCAAGCAGGACGAAACCTCCTGGGCATGGGTTTCCCAGAACGGGACTGAGAAAGAAGTAATCCAGTATCTTCGCGACCACAACATGAACCGGATCGCCCTCGACAAGATCGCATTCCGGATGAGGAACGAAAAGGAGGGAGGAGACGGGAAGCACTTTTTCGAGAAGACCCTCAAGCTGCTCTCCGACCGTTTCGCCTACGACTCCACTCTTTGGTCCTATGCCCTCTACCACAAGGACGTCGGACGTCTCAAGGAGTACCTGTCCCGTTCGGCCATGGTCAGCCGGTGCGGACTCTACCTCGATAGCCCTCTGCTCAGCCTCGACCCCATTCAGCGCGGCTTTCATCAACACCTCGAGTACAAACCCCTCGTCAATTCCCGGGCTCATCAACTGGGCAAGGACCGCAGGATCCTCAATGACCGGCTTTCCGAACAATACCGGCGATACCTGGACGTTCTCAAGTTTCACCCCAAATTGGGAGACGAGGACTTGTTGGCCGTTTCCTACTATCTTCTCCTGCAGGACCGGGTGGGCGAAGGGCTGAACTTCTTTGCCAAGGTACGCAGGGAAAAAATCACCGAGAAACTCCAGTACGAATACATGGCCACCTATGCCGACTTCTACAAGGGGGAACTGGCATCCGCGCGCCAACGCGCCTCCAAATACGCCGATTATCCCGTCGACCGTTGGCAAAACCTTTTCCGCGAGGCGCTCGCTCAACTCGACGAGATCGATGGCAAGGGAATCAAGCCGGTCGACGATGAGGACCGCGAGCAAGTCCAGGACGTCCTCGCCTCAAGCGAACCCGGGCTCGAGTTGGAAGTCGAAAAGGGAGAAATCTCCATTCATGCCCGCAACCTGAAAGCCTGCACCGTCAATTACTACCCGATGGACGTCGAATTGCTCTTCTCGCGCAAACCCTTCGTCAAGGACGACACCGAACACTTCACCAGCATCGTGCCCAACCTGAGCAGGAAAATCTCCTTTCCCAAGGGGAAGGAGGCTCATTCCTTCCCCGTACCCGATGAGTTTGCGGATCGAAACGTCATGGTCGAGGTGGTTGCCGCAGGGATCCGCGAGGCCAAGGCCTACTACGCCAATGATCTCAAGATACAACTCGTGGAAAACTATGGACAAGTACGGGTTGCCCATTCGGAAACGGGCAAACCCCTGCCCGAAACCTACGTCAAGGTCTACGCAAGATTGGGGAACGGACAATCCCGCTTCTACAAGGACGGATACACCGACCTGCGCGGCCGGTTCGACTATGCCTCGCTTAACACGGGCGACCTCGATGACGCCAGGGACTTTTCCATCCTCGTCCTGCATGACCGTCACGGAGCCGCCATACGAGAAGCCAAGCCACCCTCCCGATAATCTTCCCAAAAGGAATAAAAAATGAAATTTCAAGCCATGAACGTTCGTACCATCGCCACCCTCACCCTCGGATTCCTCACCGCCACCGTTATTCTGCCCGCCCGGGAAATCGGATTCGTTGAAAAATTCAGCCTCGCCGAGGACCGGTCCAAAGCTCTCGATGAACTGGTCGCCGGGACTCAGGAATATTACTACTACTCCGCCCTTCATGCCTTGACCCGGCAAAATTTCAAGGAAGTCGACGACCTCCTCAAGCTTTGGCTCAAGAGATATGGCAGCAATCCACGGAGCAAGGAAATCGAGAACCGCATGGCCATGCTCCGTTACGGACAGGATCCGGAGGGCACCATGAAATACCTCAGGCGCGAGCTCAACCTTCGCTTCAACCACAGCCGGGTCGTGGAAGGACGCAAACCCACCCACCCCACCAAGCTGAGCGAGAACCGGATCAGTTTCGAGACCATGAAAAGGATCGCGTTCTCCGATCGGAACAACCTTCAAGGCGTGGAGGATCGCGGACTTCCCCTTTTGGAAGCGGAAAAGTTAAACGAGATCCGTCTGCGGGACCTGCTCGGCCGCTTGCGCAGGCCCGACCTACCCGGATTGCCCGCCTTGATCCTCAAGGATCTGAAAAACAAGCACTCCCGGGGTTTCGGTTCGCACGTCATTCACAAAAACCTCACCAAGGAGCAAATGGAGGAGTTGCTCCAGCTCGACCCCAAGTTCATCGACAATTCGAACTTCGTACATTCCTACCTCTCGAAATTGGCCCCTTCCGCAGACGTCGACCCCAGACAGAACGACGAGGAGATGAGAAAGTGGCTCAACCGGCAACTTGGCTTCACCCGACGGCTTTCCCCGGCCTTCAATTCCCTCAAGGCAAACGTCATGCACGAACTCCTGGTCTTCCAGCGGAAGCAGGGAGAATGGGATCGCGAAGCCTTTCTCGAATACCTCAAGCTTCCCCGCATCGCCCGCTACGTAAATGACAAGTGGATGAACGAGGAAGTCAGGCGCAGGAGGGATTGCCAAGTGTTTCTCAATACCGACTTCAGCTCCAAGGGGGCTTACCCTCAAATCGGCAACGACGATTCCCTCGTGCGTTCCTACCTCCTTCATTTTTCAATCCAAGACAAAAATTACGAGGGTTTCGTAAAATACGTCCGCGACGACTACCTCAAGAAAATCTTTGCCGAAGCCAAGCTCACCGCAGGGGTGGGAAACCCCGAGACCTGGTACTCGATGCTTAGCTCGGGGGAGGTTAGAAGCATCCGGGAACGGATCGACCTCGATTTCGCCCACTCCAACAAGGAACGCTTCTCACCCGGCGAGGAGGTCAAGGTCAAGCTCTGGACCAAGAACGTAGAGAC
>JAYOII010000103.1:0-9246 GCA_038118685.1 Opitutia bacterium | reverse complement strand
CGTCTTTTTGCCGCAAACGATAAGCCTTGAGCTCGGTTCCGTCATCCAACTGGATGCAGGTCCAATCCCACCCGGCCAAATTTTCGCCCAGTTGACTTGAAGAAATTTCATGATCCATCCAAGCCGTCCCGCGGACTGCGATTTCTTCTCCTTTGTATCGGAGAGTTCCCTTGGCTTCGAGGCGGGTATAGGTCCAATACCAGCTTACCGAAGCGGGACTTCCGCCTTTGCGGCTAAGGCCACGGTCGCCAAAGACAACGAGGGGTTTGACCGGACGCATTTCAAGCTCGAGCCTCCCCTCTTCGGGCAAGCGGGAGACAACCCGGTGACCATCTTCGCCTTCAAGTGTTCTAACTTCGATACCGGCCACTTGGATGGCAAGTTCACGACTCGACACTTTGGCCTGCCAACCCTCGCGTAGAACCCGTTCGTGATGAAGGTAGGTTTTTTCCCGTAAATCACTGAGGGCGGAATGAGCAAGGTAAAGCTGACGGGAACCGAAGTTTCCTTTCTCCGGCTTGGATGACTTGTCCGGATCTCCCGCCAGGCGGAAAACAGTGGATTGGAAGCCAAACTGACGGTCCCCGCTTGTTTCCTTCAGGTGGCCGATCCAGTACCACCACTCGATGCCATGCCCGCGATGGGCTCCGTGATCCCGAGGAAAGACGGGCGAATAATCAGGGGTCGGAACAAGGTATCCCTTGGCGGACCGTGCCGGCGGTTCGATCCATTCGGATCGGAGGACAAGGGGTAAAAACAAAAAGCAAAGGGTTAATGGTTTCATCTGTTTTTGAGATTCCAGTAAAAAGCGGAGGCACACCCCGAAGCAAAGCCGATCAGGATCAGAAGAACTCCGAAGCGGAGAAAATCGAGAAAGGGTATTCGCCAGAGAAGAGTCCAACCGAAGGACTGGACGTTGATTACGAAAATAAGCAACCATCCCATGGCGAGCCCCGCGATTGCGCCGCAGATCAATGCCGCCAGGGCAATGCCTGCCCCTTCCAAACCGGCCGAAAGAACGAATTGCCGGTTCGAAAAGCCCAAATGACGCAAGGTGGTCCAAGTCCGGGTCGATTCGTCGAAGATGGAAAGAAGTCCGAGCAGCAAGCCGGCAAAAGCCACGCACAGGCCTATGGCGTTGAGGGCCGAGGTGGCTTGGAAGGTCTGTTCGAATATGCCAAGCGCCACTTGGCGCAATTCTTGGGCGTTCCTCACTTCCAATCCGGGAAAAGCAAGCCGGAGGCGGTCTTTGGTTTCATCAAGCGCAACGCCGTCCTTGAGATAGAGACTGGCGTTGATGGGGCGATCCGAACCGGTCCATTTTTTCCAGGAATCGATCGATACGGCGGCCGTCCCGAACTCGTTACCGTAATCCGTGAAGATTCCGATGGGGGAAATGAGTTTTTTTCCGGCGGGGGTATCCAGCTCGACCACACCGCCTTCGAGTACCCCGAACCGGCGGGCGAAGGTTTCGCTCACCAGAGCAGGTTCGCTATTTTCAACCGGGTCGAGGCTTCCTGGTTTCTTGAGCCAGATTTGCCGAATCCGGCTTGTCCAAGCATCCATGTCGACTCCGGCCAATAGTGTGATTCCCACTTTGGGCCGGGCATGGCAAAGGTACATGACGTCCGCATACTCGATGGCCGGGTCTTCGAGTAGTTCTTTCATGATCGAAGGATCGATTCCATTTACGTTGCCCGCTCCCGAAACGCCTCTCTCCGATACGTAAAGCTCGGCCTGAAAACGCACGTCGAACCATTCCCGGATCGTTCCACGAAAACTATCGACCATTTGAAACATACCCGTAACCATTCCAACCGCTACGACTAGTCCGGCAACCGCCAAGCGGTGTCTGCTCGAACCGTCTCTGAGACGACTGCAAGCCAAGCGGGAAACGGGTCCTTGGCAAAAGGGGCGCAACCAACGGGCGAGCAACACCAGCATTTGCCCGGAAAGAAGCGCCGCACCCAAGATCCATGACCCCGCCGCCAAAAATCCGCCGACCGGCATGTTCGAACCGCCTTCCATCAAGAAAGGAGGAGGCAAAAGAGCCAAAGCTCCGAAGAGCAGAAGACAGATTCCCGTCTTGGGGTTGCTCAACCAATCAAAACCCGGAGACCAATCGCCTTTGGACAAAACCTGAGCCGGTGGAGTAGACATGGCGTCCCTTGCCGGCAACCAACCGGCCAAAAGGCTGAAAAAGACTCCGATCCCGAGCCCCGTGATACAATCCGTCCAAGTGAGGGCCAGGGCCTCCATCGAGGTTGCGAAATAAAGAGCGTTTACGGTGTCCGTGAGCATGCCGATCGAACCGAGGGCAAGAAGGTATCCGACCCCGATTCCCAACAGAGATCCCAAGACGCCTATCACGCCGGCCTCCAAAATGAAGATGAAAAAGAGGATCCTCCGGTTCACGCCGAGAGAACGCAATGTTGCAATCTCAGTCCGCTTGCGCACCACCGCGGCGTCCAAAGCTTGTAGGATCAGGTAAGCCCCGACGAGGATCGCGATCAGGGAAAGAATCGTCAGGTTGAGACGGAAGGCCGCCGTCATGGCCGCCCTGTCCGCGGCGCGGTTTTCCGTTGGACTCAAGCGCATCCCAACAGGCAAATCCTCCGACAAGCGTTTCCTGATTTGTTCCAGATAATCACGGTCTTCGCGCATGTCCGATCGGCTTAGCACGACCTCCACGCGGTTGATTTCTCCCGTTCGGCTGAGGAGGTTCTGTATGGTGGGCAAGTCCCCGAGCACGAGGTCGTCTCCCAAGTTGGAATCGTTTTGACCCAATACCTTGCGCACCGAAACTTCCATGACCCTTCCGCTCGCCAAGATGGAAAAGGAATCCCCTTGTTCGACACCAAGCTTGATGTCCGCGTCCAGCCCGATCAAAACGTCCCGAGCGCTCACCAACCATTCGTGCCAGGTAGATTCTTCCTCCTCAAATTCGATCTGGTCATCGATGATCGAAGGCAGGTTGGCAAGCGCCAGCAAATCCAATCCGATCAAGCGAAGCTGGCTGGCCGGTTGACCCGATTCATCCAACGAAGTCACGGAACCTTCGATGACGGGAACCAAGTGCCAGTCGGGATCGGAAGCAAGTCCTCCGAGACTCGAAAGTTGCTCAGGTCCCAAACGCTGGCTTGGTGATTCGATGAGGAAATCGCTTCGGCCCGACACAGCCTGATTGAAAAGACCGAAGTTCGCGGAAGCCGATCGGCTGGCCTGACGAATACCGTTGAAAGCGCCGACTCCGACGGCAACGATTCCGACAAGCAAGAGATAATGACCGAGCTTGGCCTTCCAATGACGGTAGGTCATGCGGGAAAGGATAATACCCGCGATTTTCGGACCTGCCGGTTTGGGTGACACAGGCCTCAGGAGACGAGGGTTCCGTCTCGCATTGATATTACCCGGTCGCAAATGGCAGTCGAGGCCTGATCGTGCGTAACCAACAAAAGAGCCACACCATGTTCGATAGAAAGAGTCTTGAGCAAGTTGAGGACTTGATCACCATTCTCCGTATCGAGACTGCCGGTAGGTTCATCCGCCAAAAGAAGAGCGGGTCGGTGGATCAGAGCCCGGGCAATGGCAACACGCTGGCGTTCCCCGCCGCTCAAGGCATCGGGCAGATGGTTCGAACGTTCGGCAAGACCAACGGAATCGATCAACCGTTGAACTTTTTCCAGTCGTTCTTCTTTCTCCATCCCGATCAATTGGGCGGGAAACTCGACGTTCTCAAACGCAGTCAGGGTGGGCAACAGGTGAAAGGATTGAAAGACATAGCCAATGGATTCCCTTCTCAATTGCTCCAATTCGTTCCCATTCAAATCACCAAGCAAACGACCGGATATTCGAACCTCGCCCGAATCAACCTTCTCGATTCCACATATGCAATTGAGCAAGGTCGATTTCCCGCTTCCGCTCGGCCCCATCAAAGCGACCCGTTCTCCGGACTTTAATTCAAGATCGACACCACGGAGCACCGAAACGTCACCGAAAGACTTGGTGACGGATGAGAGCTTCAGGGAAATCTCTTGGGACTCAGTTTCATTGGAGACGAGTGGAACCATCGGATTATCCTACCAAGGACCAAGGGAAAGTCCAAAAAAGAGAATCAAACTTTCGTTTACCTAAAAAATGGTTCGAGTCGGCCGATTGCGGCCGGATCGAATTCTCAGCGAAACGAACGCTTCGCTGCGGAACGATTGGTTCTGCGACGCTGACCGCCACCCCCTGCAGGGCGACCACTTCCGGAAAAGAAGGGTTTTCGACCGCCGCTTTGAGCATTCCCTTGGTTCTCCTTGGAGGGGTTTTCTCCACCCCCGCCTTGCGGGCGACCTCCGCCCCCGCCTTTGCGTCCACCGCGTCCTTTCGAGCGGTTTCCTCCGTGCCGGGGCTTCCCTTTGCCTTGCTTCGAACCACGGGACGGACGGTTTTGTCCGCCGCCTTGGGTAGGATGATCCGGCTTGCACTCGAAGCCTTCCGGTTTCCTGATCCGGATGGAACGCTTGATGAAGCGTTCGAGGGCTTTGAAAGCATCCCGGTCGTCGGCCGTAATGAAACTGATGGCCACCCCGTCCAGGTTGGCCCGGCCGGTGCGCCCGATTCGGTGAACGTAATCCTCGGTGTGAGGAGGGAAGTCAAAATTAACGACGTGCGTAATCCCGTCGACGTCGATTCCACGAGCCGCGATGTCGGTGGCGACCAAGACCCGAATCTTTCCGTCCTTGAAATCCTGCAAGGCCCGGGCCCGTTGGTTTTGACTGCGGTTGGAGTGAATGGCGCCTGAGGAGATCTTGCTCCGACCAAGTTGTCTGGCGACCCGGTCGGCCCCGTATTTGGTACGGGTGAAGACAAGAACCGAGTACATTTCGTTGTCTTGCAGAAGGTGCTTGAGCAAATCGATTTTCTGAGACTTGGGAACTTCGTGAACGTATTGCTCGACGGTGTCGGCCGGGTTCGATCTTTTGCCGATCTCAACGGTTTGCGGTTTGTACTGGAACTCGTTGGTCAATTTCTCGATTTCCCGGGAAAGGGTGGCTGAAAACAGAAGGGTTTGCCTTCCCTTTTTGGGCAGAGCCTTGCAAATCCGTCGGATGTTGGGCAGGAAGCCCATGTCGAGCATCCGGTCGGCTTCGTCGAGGACAAGGAACTCAAGGCCCGAAAAATCGGCGCACCCCTGATCCATCAAGTCCATCAACCGCCCGGGGGTGGCGATGACCAAATCGACCCCGTTTCGCAGAGCTTGCTTTTGCGGACCTTCCCCCACCCCGCCGTACACGGTGGCCACCTTGAGCGGCAGGTGCTTGGCGTAGGCCTTGACGTTATCATGGATCTGGACGACTAATTCACGGGTCGGCGAAATGACCAAGGCCCGGGTTTTGCGCTCCCGCGAACCTTCGTTCTTCAAGCGCTCGAGCGTGGCCAACATGGGCAGGGTGAAGGCTGCGGTCTTGCCGGTACCGGTTTGGGCAATGCCGGTCACGTCGTTGCCTTCGATGATCACGGGGATCGCGGCCGATTGAATGGGAGTGGGTTCAGCGTAACCGGACTCCTCGATGGCCCGTAAAATATTTGGCCCGAGGCCGAGTGTTTGAAAAGACATTTTTCCACCCTAGGCAATTTTTGAGGAATAGCGACGTTATTCACGTTTAATTAACAGGTCTTGCGCAAGTTATTCGGAATGGACAAACTGAGCCAAACTATGAATCGACTTCTTTTTGCGCTGTTTTTGATCGCTTGCAACCTTTCGGGCCAAAATCCACCTTACGACGCCTTTCCGGACGCCGAACCGCCCTATTACCGAATACGCTACGAAGCCTCGGTCAAACCGGGAGAATTGATTTTTCCAGTCAAGTACACGGTCTGGATTCCGCAAGAAGTCAAGACCCTGCGCGGCGTGATCGTTCACCAGCACGGATGTGGGGAGGGTTCCTGCAAGTCCGGACTTACCGGGGCTTGGGATCTCCATTGGCAAGCGTTGGCCCGCAGGCACGATTGCGCCTTGCTCGCCCCCTCCTACGAACAACCAGGCCAGGCCGACTGCCAAATGTGGTGCGATCCGAGAAACGGCTCGGGCAAAGCTTTCCTACAAGGATTGCAAGACCTGGGTCAAAAGAGCGGACACCCGGAACTGTCCAAAGTTCCCTGGGCCTTGTGGGGACACAGCGGGGGCGGACACTGGGCGGGGGGGATGACCCTTTTGTATCCCCATCGAGTGACCGCGGCTTGGCTTCGTTCAGGCGTGCCTTTGCTTGAACAAAACCCCGATCGCCCAACGATCAAGCCCCATGACCTTCCCGAGAAAGCCCTCCGCGTTCCCATCATGTGCAACCCGGGTACCAAGGAAGGCGTAACTTTGAAAACCGGAAGGTTCGCCCGGGTCTGGCCGGCCAACGAGAAATTCATTTTGAAAATCCGGGCCAAAGGAGGGTTGCTCGGGCTCGCGGTTGATCCGTTGACCGCTCACGAATGCGGAAACTCGCGCTATATGGCGATCCCCTGGTTGGACGCCTGCCTGAAGGCCCGCTTGCCGGCCAAGGCGGGAGCCCCCCTCAAGCCCATGCCGACGGACCAAGCTTGGTTGGCTCCTTTGCTCGGAAAGAAGGCCGTGCCGGCTGCGAAGTTTCCGGGAGACAAAAAGAAAGCCGTGTGGCTTCCGGATGCCAAGACAGCCAGGCAATGGATGCAATTCGTCGAGGATACCAAGGTAGTGGACAAGACGCCTCCTCCCGCTCCGACCCATTTGAAAATCAAGGGCAACGTCCTGACTTGGAAAGCGCGGGCGGATTTCGAGAGCGGGCTGTCGCATTTCATCATCGAGAGAGATGGGGAGAAGATCGGCACCGTACCCGAGAAACCGGGCAACCGATTCGGACGCCCTCTCTTCCAAGGCTTGCAGTACAGCGATACGCCGGCCTTTCCCCTCGTTCAAATGACCTTCTTGGACAAAGGCGCCGAAGACGGAAAGAAACATGCCTACCGGGTGGTGGCCGTCAATACGGCCGGATTACGGTCGAAATAAGGAAGGCTAGTCCAGATCGTCGTACTTGGCCGAACTCCCTTTGGATTTTTCCACGGGATACTTTTTTGCGTTCTTGGCAATCTTGTCCTTCACGATTTCGGATACGTCCAGTCCGTGCCGACCGGCCAGCATGATCGCGTAAGCAAAAACGTCGGCCAATTCCTCGCGTAACTTTTCCCGGTCGACCCCTTCGGCTTCCTCTTCCTTTTTCCAAAGAAAGAGTTCGTTGAGCTCGGCGGCCTCGATGGAGAGCGCCAAAGCCAAGTTTTTTGAATCATGAAACTGTCCCCAATCACGCTCGTCGCGGAAACGCACGAGCAAATCAAGAAGCTCTTTGAATTCGTTCATCGGTTCCGATCAAAGACACATAAAGGAGGAGAAGCAAAAACCAAAATGAAAAATCACCTTCGGCACTCTGCGCTCAAATTGGTTGAAATTGTGCGTTTCCTTGTCTCATAATACTCTTTTGCTCTTCTTACTTTTAACGATACGAGATTTTCAACCATTATGCCCGATCTTTGGTACTGCTCATTGAAATCAGGAGTTTGGGGGCCTGCCCCCAAGTCCGAAGTCGAAAAAATACTCAAGGACGGATACTTGAACAAAAAAACTTGGGTCCGCAAAAAAGAAGACGCGGATTGGATCGCCCTGGAAGATGCCGGTCTCTTTGCCCTCGAGGAAATCCCCGAACCCAAGCCCGTTGCGGAAAAGAAAGAGTCCGACCTGACGGAGTCCGAACCGGTCGAAGAAAAGACTCAGTCTGAGAAAAAGTCGACACCTCCACCGCCCTTGCCCGAAGAGGAAGACGAACCCTTGCCCCAAAAGGAAACCGAGGACGCCTTCAAAACCGAGGTCATGGATATCGCGGCCGAAGCCACGCAAAAATCAAAGGAAGCCCTCGTCGCATTGGGAGGCAAGGGACAGCAGGCTTTGGAGGCGATGGACATTGAGGAGAAGAAAAAGAAAGCCAAGGCCACCTTCAATTTATACCGGTTGTTTTGGACCCGGGTGTTGAAGAGTGATTTCAGCGTCATTGAAAGCACCGAAGACGAAGCCAAGAAATTGGAATCGGGCACCGAAAAGGTCGAAAGCCCTCTTGCACAGGACTATGCAAGTTGGCGGCGTTCCATGCTCATGATTTGCATCCTCGTGCTTTTCTTCAGCACCCTTTTCAACATAAGCGATATTCTCCTCACTCTCGGACAACAAGACGTTCACGTGGTAAAGAAAATACAAACGGTCTTGATCTTTTTCTTTCAACTCGGATCGGTTCTGCTGTGTGCCGTGGCGGCTCGCAAGTGGGTTGACTTGAGAAAATCAAGATCCCTCGCCCGCTTTGCCTGGTTACTCCAATTCGTCGGTCCGTTCTTGATCTTTTTGATCCCTCTCAGTCTTTTCGTGGACGACCGGAGGATTTTGGCTCAACTCGGATTGGGGGCGGTCCTTGTCCTCGCACCGAAAATTTTCGGCCTTTTCCCCGGCTTGATCCGCTGCAGCCTGACGGTCAAAACCCTCCTTCCGGAAACGAGCACCCCCGGATGGCTGGGGATCATAATCGCTCCGACCTACTCCCTCTTTCTCGCCATGGCCACCATCACTGCGATTCAGACATCCGAGTTCTTCATGGCCATAGGCTTTGCGCTCTTGGCCATAAGCATGGCCATCGTAATCCTGAGGGCTCAATTGCTTCTCAAGGCAACCGACCAAAAGGATGCCTCCGACATCGTGAAAGGAACCAAGAGGAGGCAAATGATTTTTCAAGCGGCCGGCGTCGCCTGCATCGGCGTATCCGTTTTCCTGCAAGTCGAAAACGTCGATTTGAGCGTGATCAACAACCTCTTCCTTTTCGTCTTTTCCTTCATCGCCAACGTCACCTTGCTGACCGTGGTGATGTCCGACTTCATGCTGGGCATGATCAGGCAAGGCCAATTGCAAGCGGTCGCCTTTGCCGGAACGCCTCTGGAGAAATCACTCAACCGGAGGTTGGATGATTTGGCGGCCTGCGGACTTACCGATTTGGAAGCGGGGGAACTTGAATTTGCTTCCAGCTTCAAAGAGAAGAGCGGTGTCTTGGCCAAGGTGGCCTCCAGTCAAGGATCCCGGTTTGTCGACAAAGCCCGTCAACTCGGAAACAAAACGGAGAAGGAAACGACCCCACCCCCGCCCCCCCGTCCCCCGGAGCCGGGACGCGGGAATCCATCCTGGGGCTTATACACATCGGG
>JAYOII010000102.1:6085-9263 GCA_038118685.1 Opitutia bacterium | reverse complement strand
AAAGGAGGGAACCGATGAATCCGATTATTTTGCGCGGCATACGGGAAAGATTGCGGATCAAACACTTGATTGCGGCGGGTCTTTTTTCCCTGATTGTTTCCGCAACCATCTATTTCACCGCCTACCTCAACGAAGCCAACGGTGGTTGGAGCTACAATCCGCAAACCGGTCAAATGGAACAAAGCGATCCCTCTCCGGTCAAAGGAGCCCGTCACGCCTTCCCTTTTCTTTTGTGCCTGCAAGGGTTTTATCTCATGTTTCTCGGTACAGGCCGGGTTGCCGCCATCACCGCCGAGGAGAAGGAGTCCGGACTCTTGGATTACCAACGCATGACCCCGATGAATCCATTCTCCAAAATATGGGGATATCTTTTGGGTTTGCCCGCCAGAGAATACTACATGTTCGCTCTGACCCTACCCTTTCTCCTTCACTGCATCATAGTCGGGGAACTTACCTTGGAGAACGTTCTTCACCTTTACTTCGTCTTCTTTTCGTCCGTCGTCCTCTACCATTTGACCGCCCACGTCATCGGTTTGGTCGTACCCAAACCGCGGGCCGCTTCCTGGGTTTCCCGCATCGTCGTGCTGGGACTTTACGTCTTTCTTCCTGCCTTCGGCCAAGCAGGCATCTCTTTTCTCTCCTTCCTGACCATCCTCCCGACTTATTTCGGAAAGATGCTTCCCGAACTCATCTCTTTGGAAAACTCCGATTATGACTATTACCGATGGGAGAATGACTTGATTGATTTTTGGCAGGACGTTCCCTTTTTTGGCGCCGAGATATCCCCTTCTCTTTTTACCCTCATCATGCAGGGACTTATTTTGGCCGCCCTTTTGGTCACCGCCTACCGCAAATGGAGAAACGAATCCCTTCCGGCTTTTTCCAAGACTTCCGGCCTCATCATTTTCGCGGTTTTCCAATTCCTTCTGCTAGGCTCCCTCTGGCCTTTCTTTTCGGAGGGCAAAGCCAGTGGATTGCTGGGTGAAGAGTTCTCCCTTTCCGCAGCGGACGACAAGGGGGGCGCGACTACCATTCTGCTTTTCGTCCAATCCGTATTCTTCGGACTGTCAATTCTTGGCATCCTCACATTGATCAACACCTGTTGCCCGGACCGTCACCTTCATCTCAAAGGCGTCCAAAGGGCCAATCGACTCGGACTCTCCTCCATCCCCTTGAGTGCGGACGAAAGCCGTGGAACCTGGTTTGCGCTTTTGCTCGGCGCAATGGTCTGCGCAGTCCACGGAATTCTTCTTTCGCAAGCCATGGCGAACGACCTTTTCTTCTCCATCAAGCCCGACCTTCCCGCCTTTTTCCTCCCCGCCCTTTTGATTCTCGCCAGCGCTCTCTATTTGCAAGCCGCCCGCGAACTTTGGTTCTCCTTGGGTTTTTGGGGATTCGTCGGCCTGCTCTGGATTACACCCCTTATGGCTTCTCTTGTTTTGGCCGTTGGCTGGCAGGACGATTATTTGGATTTCATCGCCATGCTTTCGTCTTTTTGTCCCATCCTCGCCATACCTCAAGCATTGGGATCCCAGTATGCCTTTCCCATACCCGAAAAACACGTCCACGTCCTCTCCTTCGGAACTTTTGCCGGACTTGGCGCGGCGATCGTTCTGGCGATCCTTCTTTCCGTCCGTCTCTACCTCAAACCAAAGCAATGAAAACATTGGACGCGTTCCACTCCTCCGCCCTCCAATCAGTAAAACAGATGAGTGTCAGACCATGATCAAAATCCTGCGAATTCTCGGAAACGTCGAAGGGGTGTCCTATTTGCTCCTCCTCGGAGTAGCCATGCCTCTGAAGTATTTTTACGATACACCGGAAGCAGTCCGGGTGACCGGCATGGCCCACGGTCTTCTCTTCGTCGCTTATTGCCTTCTTCTCGCCCTGTGCATGCGCAAATTCAAGTGGTCTTTCGGCTTCGGAGTCTATCTCTTCGTAGCCACTCTCATTCCCTTCGGCACTTTCGTCACCGATCGGAAACTCAAGGAAAAACTAGCTGCCTACATCTCCCGAAAAGAAAAAAAGAGGAATAGAGATCTTACCGTAATATGTCCCAATATCATAAAAAAAATATCGGAAGATGGTTTCAGTTCTCTAGATGATGAAGAACGAGACTTTCTATTTGAACTATGTGAAAAGCTAGCTACAGATACTTACTCTTGGCATCAAAACGAAGTAAAAGCTCTTGAAGCGGCTTTTTCGAATCAAGCGGCTTGCAAAATTCTAGAAATGAGAAACAGTCAAATGATTCGAATGAATCAAGCTGAAGCACTCGCCAATCTTAAAAACATTAAATCAGCCAGCATTCTGACTGGTTTGAACTCTGCGAGAGAAATCGGAGAAAACTTAGGTGACTGAACTCCTGACAACTCCGATGTGGTGGTGGTCATTTCGATCCTGAAATGAGCACCATGTTTATTGCTCCGTGCGAGGATCTTGTTTGAAATCGTTGCTCCCAAGCTGACCTTTGACTCGGGGAGAAAAGTTTGATTGATTTTGAAAAGATCGCCTCTCCTCAGGCAGCGATTGGGAAGCTTTCGCGTTCGTAATCATAGGTTCGCACCACTTCTCTCATCAGGGAGATTTTGTTCTCGAAGGAAGCCATCCCTATGTCCATCTCGATACGGGCCAGGGCATATTCGCTGGCAACGATCCGGCAAGGAGAACTGCAACTGGACGGATCCTCCAAAGCTACGAACAACCCGTTCAGGCCAAACTGGAAGCAATCCACGAAGGAAAGCAATCGAGACTTCATTTGAGCGCTGGTCCAGGCATCCAACTCGAAATGCTTGCTTGCGTCAAAAGCCCGTACTCCTTCGTGACAAGAAACGGACTCGAGAAAATGACGGATCGAACGGAAGCGGACCAGATTCCAGATCCCTTCGTTCAATTCCACCAAATCTTCTCCGAGGTGAACCGAGTACGCGCTCGCGACATAGGGACCGGGAGCATATCGACACAGCAAGGACCGGAGGGGCGTGGCCGTTGAAAACCCAGGCCAATCCTCCAGCAACTCATGGGTGGACTTTACGCCCAAAAGCTTCTGCCAGGAAAACGGCGGAGCGAACAAGGAACCCGAAGAGACCGCCTTCACCTCCTTGATTTCGAGCAGTTTGCGGAACTTGTTTTCAACCTCGGGAATCGAACCGATCGGTTGTTGGGCAATGGGTTCGCC
>JAYOII010000102.1:0-6075 GCA_038118685.1 Opitutia bacterium | reverse complement strand
AATTGCCCTCGAACATAAGGGAAAATCAAGATAGGCAAACAAGTCTTTCGCGAATTGAAAGTGTATTTGCGCCGCAAAAGCAGAAGGGACGGCGGACGGTTCATATCGTAGTCCGAGCTCGGCTTTTTCGGAAAATCATAACCCTCGAAAAAGCTCCAATCCCAACCGTCCCCGAACTCATATAGTAGACGCGTATTCCGGAAACTCCACTTTGAAAGTTCGAAACCCGGATTGTCACGGACGATTCGACAGACGCCATCCGACTTCAAGTCGGTAATCGAGAAATTATTCTCCGGCAGGTACCCTCCTCCTTCGATCCCTCGAAAATCCGGCTGAGAAAGCAAAGAGGTGATCCGATCATGATAGACAGTGGCAGGCTTGCCATTGGCCCGCCCCTTCATCTCCCCGAAATATCCCGATCCTGAACAGATGAAGGTCAAGTGCGGACGCCAAACCACTTCTTCATTTTGCAGAACCGGCTCGCGCAAAGAGTAAAGAACGTCTCCCTTTTTGGCGTAATAATTGCCGCAATGCCCCATGGCCAATCCCTCTTGTCGAGAATACCCGCCCTCGACACGGACCCACTTCCATCCATCATCCAACAAAAGGAAGTCGTCGCCGTCGTCGCAAAAACTTTGCGATCGTTTGCCAACGATTGAATGTTCGCATTCAGCCAACTTCTCCATGAGATCATTTACGCTCAAGGGGACTTGCTTTCTTCCTTTGTCTTGAGAAAAGCGCAACTTTTCCAATTCAGAACTCCCGTAGTTATCCGCCAGTGAGAGATAATGAGGCCAAGAAGGAATGAACCTTTCAATGAGATCCCGGTAATCGGACTCGATCCGCTCGCCCCCGAAAAACTTTAAAGCTTGAGCTCTTTTCTTGAGATCTTTGGGTGGCAGAGAATCGGCATCGCAACCGGCGAGCAAATGGCGTTTCAAAACCCCGACGAACCAAACGATCCGGTCGTCCTTCTCCAAACAAGCCAAAGCCCAATCCAATTTTTCACTTACTTCCTCCTGCAACCGCTTATCCTGAGAATACGCATGCAGACCGGTAAAAGATGCGAGATACCTTTTCCTTCTTTTGTTCGACAAAACAGGAAAACATCGCTCGGTTTGGTCTAAAAATCAAGTAAAGCCCTCGGGTTTGCGTTCCCTAAGGATGAAAGCAAAACAAAAGAGGTTTAGGTGCGAAGAATGCCAAGCTCGCCGGTACTGTCGGCAAAACGGTCCATCTTCAGGCCAAGCGCCCGAGCCTGAGTGAGCCAAAGATTGGCCAAAGGCACGCCTCCCTTGGGAGCGACGTACCTGCCTCCCACTTTGGGAGTCAAACCGGATTGCTCGGAAAGATTGAAATGTCGACCGGTCTTGAATTTGCCGCCTCCCGAACCTGCGGTCACGATGGGCAAGGCACTGTACTGATGAGTGGCCCCGTCACCCAGTCCGGATCCGTAAGTAAAGAGAGTGTTGTCAAGAAGGGTCTTTCCATTGGCCTCTTGGATCCCATCCATCTTTTGGAGAAGGTAAGCGAACTGCTCCATGTAAAAATAATCCACCTTGCTCAAGTCCTCGATGAACTTCTTCTGGTTGTGGGACATTTGGTGATGACTGCGTGGTTTGTCGAAAAGACTCTCGAACAGGTAGGGAGTATCCCAACGCTCGGGCCCGACCATGAAGGTGGCGACGTTGGTCAACCCGCTCTGCAAGGCAACGACCATGAGATCCCCCATCAAGCGAATGTACTCTCCGCGGGGAAGCTTGCCGTCCATCGGAACGTCGAGGTCGACCTTGCTCAATTCGTCCTTCAATCCCTCCAACCGCGAGAGTTGACGCTCGATGGTACGTATGGAGTCGAAGTACTCGGCAAACTTGTCTTTGTCCTCCCGACCCAACTCGCGTCTGAGCGAACGGGCATCCTCCAGAACCAAGTCCGTGATATTCCGGTAAGAGCTGCGCTCGTCCGACTTGAAAAGCCTGCGGTACGCAAGCAACGGATCGCGCATGGAGGGCGCGACGTACTCCGTGCCATACCACGAAATGTTATCAAACTGGATGGATTCCTTGTTGTCCTTGTGACTGTTGCAACTGAACTCCAAGGTTTTGAAAGGGGTTTGCGTTCCGATCTTTTCGGCAACGACATGATCGAGCGTCCTCGCCTGAGGATAAGGAGAATGCTTGACGCTGAAGGGACTGGCGCTCGACAGAAAGCACGATGCGCATTGGGCATGCACGTCGGTGCCCGGTTGAAAAGTCCGGTCCATTCCCGTGATCAGGGACACCTTGTCCTTGACCCGCTCGAGTGGTTTCAAGGTGGCGGTCAGTTCGAGAGGATGCTCGCCCTTGGCCAAGTTGGTCTTGGTTTCGTCGGCCTCGAAATTGTCTCGATTGAAAAGGGGAACAACCCCATTTTCTTCGCCCGGAAAGAAGGTACGCCTGACCACTCCGATGGGAACGTAGTAAAAGGCCATACGCTGAGCGACTCCTTTCGCTGGACCGACCGCCAGGCTATCCAACGACGGCAAGGCGAGGATCGAGCCACCCATGCCGCGTAGAAAGTTTCTTCTCGAAAATGATTTCATTGACTTTCAACATTAAGGATTGGATGGCCTTTGACGCAAGGCAAGTTTGGACGCCTTGCCGAAAAAGGGTTCGGAATGCGCCACCGCCTTGATCAGTGCCTTCATTCGATATTCTTGGGTGGAAACCAATTGAGCGACTTCATCCAAGGCGGGCGAGTCCGCAGGGGTTAACTCGCGCCCCAGAGCAAAGGTAAGCAAATGCCCCGCGAGAGCCCGAACGAATCGCTTCTTTTCCTTGAGAATCGCATCCTTGAACTCGACCACGCCACCGAATTCGTGGCGACGGAAGAGCACCCCGTCCGAATCCACCCGCAGACCGTTTTCGTACTCGTCGCGCCACCGCCCCACCGGATCGAAATTTTCCAAAGCAAACCCGAGTGGGTCGAGTTTCTCGTGACAACCCGCGCAATCGGCCCGTTCACGGTGAGCCGAAAAGCGCTGCCGCAAGGTCAATCCCTCGTCTTCCTTTTTCTCATTGGGAAGAGGTGGCACGTCGGCAGGAGGAGGCGGAGGCGGGGAGTTGAAGATTACGCCCGCAAGCCAGGCGCCTCGGGTGATGGGTTTGGTTTCGTGGGGACCGGAAGTCATCGTCATCACGGCGCTGTTGGTGATCATCCCGCCGTGCCGACGGTCGGACAAGGCCTGTCGGGAAAATTGCATGGTAACCGGACCGCCGATTTTGCCCCCGGGTTCCTCGCCCAACCATTTTCTCAAACGGGCCGAGCGGTAGGTGTAATTGGCATCGACAAAGTCCAATACGGAGCGGTCCTCCAGGAGCACGGTCTCAAAAAGGAGAAGGGGTTCCATCATCATGTCCATGGTCGTCCGGTAACTAGGAGGCGCGTAGTAAAAGTCAGGATAGATCTTTTCGTCCGGAACCGATGAAATAATCCTATCCAATTGTAGCCATTGAGTGGGAAAGCTGTCGCAAAATCTCTTGAGCTTCGGATCGGACAACATCCTGTCCAATTGGCCGTCGAAAACCTTGGGGTCTGAAAGCCGGCCGGCCAAGGCATGCTCGAGCAGTTCTTCGTCGGGCAAGCTCCCCCAGAGAAAAAACGACAACCGCGATGCAAGAAAAACGTCGCGGGACATGGCTTCTTCTTCCGGACCCAGGGAATCGTATAAGTAAAGAAAGCGAGGGGAAGCCAGAACCGCGGAAACCACGTCCTTCATGGTCGCCTCGAAGGAGGCTCCCTTCTTGAGCGAACCAAGGGCGTGGGAGAGGTAGCGCTGCAGGGTTTTCTTCTGAACGGGGCGTCTGAATGCTTGGGTGAGAAAAGGCTTCAGACGAGCGGCGAGAGCTTCTTCAACCTCTTCCTTTTCAGGTGGGGCTTTGAAAAATTCATTCCATATGCCGACCGTTTTCGGACCGAAGGTGGAACTGCTCACGATGGTCCGGCTAAGCTGAAAAAAGGCCTCCATCAAAAGGGGAGAAAGAGAAAGGTGATCGGCTTGGTTGTCGTACCCATGCTCGGCCCGCAAATCCTGAGGGAAAGGCCCGACTCCGGAAAGCCTTGGTTCAATCAGGCCGGACTTGCCCAAAGGGCGGCTGCTCACGGTCAGGGAGTCAGGCATCCCGTCCTTGATCGCCCGGTTAAAATAACCCGAACGGTCCCTCATCATTTTCTCGGGCAAAGGAAAAACCGATACCTTCAGTTTGAGCAAATCCTCAACCGCGTTGGCGTATTGAAAACGGTTCATCCGGCGGATCCGGGTGGTGGCGAAGGCCGGATCTTTTCCGACCGATTCATTGAGCAAGGCCTGCAAATGAGAAAGGGCTGAATCCCTCAGCTCCAAGGGGATTTGCTTTTCGTCCTCAGGTGGCATTTCTCCGAAGTCTATGGCATCAAGAACCGCTTGCAGGAGTTCCGGGTCATCCCTGAGATCCCCGCCCGAAGAATACTTCGACAGATCAACCTTCCCTTTTACTTTTCCTTCCTTGCCATGGCATTGGATGCAATGACTCGAAAACAAATTCTTGGTGATGGTTCCCTTCGCATCCGCCGCCGGACCGGACTTGGCTGAGAGAGTAAACCACGGCAGGACGGCTCCGGCCCAAACCAAAGCCACCGAACGGAACATATGGGCAGTTATCATGAGTGCGTCCAAGAAGGTTCCATTATTCCAAATACGGAACGATTTGCAAATATGGAAACGCTCGGTCGACAAACTTTTCCAAACAGGAAATTTTCTCCAGTTGAAAAAGAGCCCCTTTCAAGTCATGCTTGGATTCGATGTTCGACCTGGGCCCACTCAAGCTGAAGTCCAACCTGTTTTTATCCCCCTTGGCAGGCTACACCAACCTGCCCTTTCGTCTCGTCATCCGGGAAATCGGCGGAGTCGATCTCTGCACGACCGACTTGGTCAACGCCCGCTCGCTTCTCGAAAGCAACCCCAAGGCTCTCAAACTGATCGAGACCAACGAACAGGACAGTCCCCTCTCGGTACAATTGTTCGGAGGCGTAAAGGAGGAAATGCGTGACGCCTCGATCCTGCTCGCCGAAAAGGGAGTCGATTCGATCGACGTCAACATGGGATGCCCCGTGCCCAAGGTCACGAAGACCGGGGGGGGAGCGAGCATGATGAACGAGTTGCCCAAGACCCAGGAACTGATCCGGGCCATGGTCGATGCCGTGGACGTTCCCATCACCGCCAAGATGCGGCTCGGATGGGATGAGGAAAACCTCACTGCACCCGACTTGGCCACAGCCTTGGAGGATGCGGGAGTCAGCGCCGTCTTCGTGCATGGACGCACCCGCGCCCAAGGTTTCGATGGGGTCGTCAACTTGGAAGGAATCCGGAAGGTCGCGGAAGCCGTGAAGAACATTCCGGTAATCGGCAATGGGGACGTCACAACGCCGGAGGCCGCCAAGAACATGATCGAAAGGACCGGATGCGACGGGGTTTCCGCCGGGCGTGGCGCCTTTTACAACCCTTGGATTTTTCTCCACACTCAACGTTTTCTCGAAACCGGAGAACTCCCGTCCGAACCCAGTTTCGATGAACGCATCCGCGTACTCCGGCGGCACTACGATTTGATGGTGGAGGTGTTCGGGGAGGACCGCGGTTCCCTCCAATTCCGCAAAATCGCGCCCTGGTACTCGAAGCGCTTCGGACCGGTCAAAGCCTTCAACAGCGCCGTCGTTCGGATCAGTTCGAGGGATGAATTCGAGCAGGTTTTGTCCGACTACCTCGAATGGCGAAAGCAATTCACCGATGATTCGGGAGAACTTCTTCCGCGCTACCAACTCTCCCCCATGGTAGCCTCTTTCATGGAGGAAGAGGACGAGCACCAAGCGAAGCAACGCAAAGCCATCGCCGTCCCCAAAGGCCCGGTGGAAGTCTGGTAGACTCCTACCCCCGGTTCCAGGGCATCTTGGCAATCAGCATGCCCATCCCGCAGGTATCGGTAACCCCCGCGAAGACCAGACCCGCCCCCACGAATGCGGACAGACCGAATCCTCCGGGGTGAACAAAATGCCCGATGGCCG
>JAYOII010000101.1:0-9429 GCA_038118685.1 Opitutia bacterium | reverse complement strand
CCTCCAAGTAGTGTTCGAGCACGGACTTGCCCTTGTAATAAGCAAGCACGTCATGATTCGAAACCTCCTTTTCCTTTCGTTGCATTCTTTAATTTACTATGGCAGCAAGAAAACGAACAAGGCAAAAGCCAAGATGACGCTTGCCAAAGCGCCCTTAAAATGGTTTTTTAAACGATTTTCCTCATCATGAAAGCCACTATACAAACCCAAGGAAGTCAATTCACCGTTGAACAAGGCGACAAATTGTTCGTGAACCGTTTCCCAGATACAAATGAAGGCGATCAGGTCAAGATCGACCAAGTGCTCATGGTCGTTGACGACGGCAAGCCCACTTTCGGAAGCCCGACCGTGGAGGGAGCTTCCGTAACCGCCAAGATCCTCGAAAACAAGAAAGACAAGAAAGTCATCGTCTTCAAAAAGAAGAGAAGGCAAGGCTACAAGCGCCGAAAAGGGCACCGACAACATATTTCAGTGATCGAAATCGAATCGATTGATTTAAAGTAATCCAACAGGAAATCCGACCATGGCTCATAAAAAAGGACAAAGTACTTCCAAAAACGGCAGAGACAGCAACAGCAAAAGGCTTGGGGTTAAAAAATTCGGCGGAGAATCCGTTCTCGCCGGGAATATCATTCTACGCCAACGCGGAACCAAGTATCACCCGGGCCGAAACGTAGGACTCGGCAAAGACTTTACCCTCTTCGCGCTTACCCCCGGAAAGGTGGAATTTGACAAGGCTCACCGGCTTGTAAACGTAGTGGGCGACTGAAATCGGCCGTAAATTCCGTCCGACCGCTCTTTACAACGAGCAAAAAATACTCCCCGTTTGCCTTTCCAAATTTGTAAAAATATGGAAGAGCAAGGCGAACCGAACCCCGAGGATGATGAAGAATTCCTCGAAACGCTTGGATTTGAGGAAACCAGAGTCTTGGGCTCTTTGATTGAAAAAGAGCTCACCACCCCCGAGTACTACCCAATGTCCCTGAACGGCTTGGTCAATGCCTGCAACCAAAAGAACAACCGCTTGCCCCGATCCGAGCTAAGCGAAGAAGAGGTTGGACGGGCGATCGAGGAACTTCGTGTCAAGCGCTTGGTCCACCGAGTGGACTTGGTCGGTTCACGAGTACCCAAATTTCAGCACAATGCGGAAAAGGAACTCGATTTGATCAAGGCCGAACGAGCTCTTCTTTCCGAACTTCTCAACCGCGGACCCCAGACCACCGGAGAACTCAACGGTCGGGCTGGAAGAATGTTCGAGTTCGATGGCCTCTCGGACGTCGAAGAAACTCTTCGGGACATGAAGGAACGCACCCCTGCCTTGGTCGGACTAATGGATCCCGCTCCGGGAAAAAAGGAGCGCAGATGGCATCATAGGTTCGGTCCGCCTCCCCGGATCGAGGAATTGCAGGACGGTTCCGCCGTATACGTCCCCGCCCCGGACGAACAATTGGATCAAGTGGAAGAGATGGTATCGGAATTCAAGGAACTCAAAGATGAAGTCGAAGCTCTTCGCTATCAACTGCGCGAGCTTTCCGATCAATTCAAGGAATTCCGCAATGAATTCGAGTAAAAACCGTTCTCTCTAAATCCTCAGGGTTCCGGTTTCCAAACGCTCCCGGAAATCAGCGTAGGTCATCGTGATCCCATCACGGATTGAAATACCCGCTTTCCATCCGAGCGAAGCCATGACGCTCACGTCCATTCTTTTGATGGGAGTGCCATCGGGTTTGCTCAAGTCATGAGTGATTTCGCCCTTGTATCCGACCACGTCCTTGACTAACTCAGCCAATTCGAGGATTGTTTGGTCACGCCCCGAACCCAAGTTTACCCAATCGGGCGGATCCTCCACTGAGAGCAAATGAAGCAAACCTTCGGCCAAGTCGTCTGCGTGAAGCAATTCTCGCCTGGGTTTCCCAGTCCCCCAAATGCAAACTTCAGCCAAATTCTTTTCTTTGGCCTCGTGAAATCGACGGATCAAGGCGGGCAGGACATGGGAATTGTCGGGGTGATAATTGTCGCCGGGACCATAAAGGTTGGTCGGCATGGCCGAGTGAAAAAGAACCCCGTATTGAGATCTGTAGTGCCGGCACATTTCAAGGCCTGCGATTTTGGCTAGGGCGTAGGCCGAATTGGTTGGCTCCAGCGGCCCACTGAGCAAGCATTCTTCCCTCAAGGGCTGTCCCGCATCTCTGGGGTAGATGCAGGAACTTCCCAAATTGAGGAAGCGGGCGACACCATGCTTCCATGCCGAATGGATCAAGTTGGCATTGATCAACAGATTTTCTCGGATGAACTCCGCCGGATAAGTGTTGTTGGCATGAATTCCTCCGACCTTTCCGGCCGCATTGATTATGAACTCCGGTCTCTCGCGGCGGATGAAATCATCCACCGCGCCCTGATTGCAAAGATCGAGTTCAGTACGCGATTTCGTGACAACCTGCCACTCTTTGCCAGAGGAGGCCAAGGCCCGCAGAATGGCCGAACCGACCATTCCCGCATGACCACTGACAAAGATCCGGGGCATCAGGCAAGATCGGCGTCGGCCAAGGCCCTTTCCCGCTCAGCCAACTTCATGTCAGCCTCAACCATGATCGATACGAGTTCCTTGAAAGTGACCTTGGGCTCCCAATTCAACTTTTCCTTGGCCTTGGATGGGTCCCCAATCAAAAGGTCCACCTCGGCAGGACGTTCGTATTTCTTGTCGAACCCGACGTATTCTTTCCAATCCAAATCAAGACAGGAAAAGGCTTCCTCCAAGAACTCACGCACGGTGTGCGTTTCATTGGTCGCGATAACGTAATCATCCGGTTGATCCTGCTGAAGCATGAGCCACATGGCTTCGACGTATTCCTTGGCGTAACCCCAATCCCTCTTGGAATCGAGGTTGCCCAGGATAAGTTTTTTCTGCAGACCAAGCTTGATCCGGGTCGCAGCCCGAGTGATTTTGCGGGTGACGAAAGTCTGACCCCTCCGGGGCGACTCGTGGTTGAAAAGAATTCCACTGCTCGCATGCAAGCCGTAGGATTCCCGGTAATTTACGGTCAACCAATGGGCGTAAACTTTGGCGCAGGCATAAGGGGAACGGGGCCAGAAGGGCGTGGTCTCGACTTGAGGCACTTCCTGAACCTTGCCATACATTTCCGAGGAAGAAGCCTGATAATATCGAACCTTCTCAACCAAGCCGGCCTCGCGGACCGCCTCCAGAATACGTACGGCGCCTACTCCGGTTACGTCGCCCGTATATTCCGGAATGTCAAAAGATACGCGAACATGGCTTTGGGCGCCCAAATTATAAATCTCGTCCGGTTGCAAATCATACAGTAACTTTACCAATTGGACTGCATCTGCCAGATCTCCGTAATGCAAATACAAGTTGGTGTCATCCACCAATGGATCCTTGTAAAGATGATCCAAACGATCGGTATTGAAAGTCGAAGCTCTACGAACGATTCCATGAACCTCATAGCCTTTTTCAAGCAACAGTTCCGCCAAGTAGGAACCATCTTGTCCGGTAATTCCGGTAACGAGTGCCTTTTTCATATGGATTGAACAGTATTTGAAAAATACGATCGCGTAAAGAATGCAAGTTGTGGTTCGAGTACTACGCTCAACGGCATTGACACAAAGCCCGCATTCTTGCATTTTGATATATCCACTCGGGGGATTAGCTCAGTTGGTTAGAGCGCATGCATGACACGCATGAGGTCACTGGTTCGACTCCAGTATCTCCCACCATTACCTTGAAATTAGACTAATTTCAAGACAGAGCCTAGGTATGCGAGCGAGCTGCCCGCTCCCGTAAGCCGATCGTGGCAAACGGTATCCCGCTCAGTTGTTATTTTCCCTTTGATGAAAATGGGAGTAACCGTGAACCGCAACCCACCTCCCGCCTAAAGCAGAAAGTACATTACGGTAATAATGTATACCGACCCGGTTCGAGTTTCGAGAAAAACGAAGAAAGAAAACTCAAGTTGGGCGCTTGTTTCGAGGAAAAAGCATATCGATCCACGTCTCGACGATCAAAACCAATGGTATCGGACCACCGGTTTTATTCATGACTGTTCGGAAACCGAAAACCAACTTACGACAGAATCTATTTTGCGTTCGATTCATCTCTTTTAAAAATTTTTGCATTCAGGCACTGTAGGTTGGATTGCCTTACGCTTTACCCAAAAGAAATTAAGCAGAAGTGAAAATAGTTCTCTTTTATAAACGGAAATATCTTTCTGTACTTCATTTATAGATGAATAGATTCGAATGTAATTCATTTTACCTTACGGAAAGAACCGATTGGAACCCACGAACTAAGTAAGGCGTTTCACCTTGCATATGTGCCAGTTGTCTTGATAATCGCAAGACATGAGCAACTTTTCCATGTCCCTTTCGGACCATGCAAAGACATACTCCGGCGGACTCACGAAACTGGCCGCAAAGGCTCGCTTGAGCCGTCCGTCCCTTTATGATGCCATGTCGGGAAAGTCCATCCCCCGGCCGGAAACTCTCGAGAGAATCCTGAAGGCTTTGGATCTGCCGCAAAAGCACTCGGACGAACTCAAAGAGCAACATCAGGACAGTTTATCCCTATCGACTCGGAAAAAGAGGCTGGAGTACATGCGAACGAAAGATGATTTCGCGCGGCAAGTCGGGTCCTATTTATTGGGGAAGGGTCTCGAAGTATCGTATGTTTCCTCAAGGGAAGAGGCTGACCTTGTGGTTCGGATGGGAAAACAACGCCTTCCCCTTCTTGCCTTGCCCATGATGAACGACTATCCCAAAGCTCTCGGCACTTTGCTGACCGCCATGTACGAATATTCTTCTTCGAAAGGTTTCGTTTGCCGTCCGAAGGTAACTCCAGAGGACCGTAAAAAAGGCCCGACCTTCGACCAATATGGCATCAGGATCATTGCTTACAAAAGTCTCCCCAAAATCCTTGCCGCAAAAGAAACTCAATAATTAATGCCTTTAGTCAATTTATTAACGACAAAGGGTCCACCCTGCCCCACCGTTTCAAAACCAAACCTCCCCGGCATTTCAAAAAATTCGCTTAACCAAACGATTGGCAAGGGTGCGTAAGACTATTGCGTTCCACACTCTCTTGGCATGAAAAGACAAGGCTGTCACGATTTTTCTCGCGAAGAGTTCGAGTTCGCCAATTTAAAGTATCCGATCATTTTATAGGCTTTTATCATTTGACATGAATTCGGATCTTCTGCCTCATGAAGTTCAGTTGTATTTTGTACTTATGGAAATCCGATTATTCACATGAGAATAGCAGCGGGAGTTCTTTTGATCGTTGCAGCTATCTTGAACGTCATGGGAGGTTGCACTTGGGCCGGGGCAGGCGCTTGTACAGGCTGCGTAGGCGAAGTTTTGGATCAAAACCGACTTCAGGAAGAGAATCAACGGAACGAAGGGGACGTTTCGGGCTACCCCTCTTACCCAAACGAAGAGGAGGGTAATGAGACGGATGCGAACAATGCCGAACCCAATGACTCCGCCTGGGGAGAGGGAACTTCGGATTACGATGAATTCGAAGAGTTTGACCCTACCGATCAAGAAACCATCGAAGAATTAAAAACCTCCGGTGCCGGGATGGCTCTTTATGGTTTTGCCATTATGATTCTCGCGGGTGTCATGATCGGAGCGGCCATTTGCGCATTCCAGGCCAAGAAGGCCAATTTCGTCATGATTACCGGCATCTTGTCGATTGTAGCCGAGCTTATGGGTGTTTTGCTCGTATACTTTGTTTTACCGGAACAAGATGCCAACGACATCTTGTCCAGTGCGGCCCTTGTCTTCAAGCTGCCCGGAGTGTTGGCGGGTGTTTTCTCCATTATCGCGGCCCGCTCCTTCCCTCATCCTTTCTTGGGATCGTAAATGGACAAAAGCTTCCTTCAGATCAAAACGGTTTTCATCAATGAGCTGGCTTTTACGCCCCGTAAAATTGCCGTCTCCGTGACTTTCGTCTTTTTTTGTCTTTTGTGGGGGTTTGCCTTCAAGGGACTGATTGAACTGAACGAATTCCTCAAAAAAGAAAACGCAGATGCCGGCTTGCTTCTTGGTTTTTTGATGTGGCTCTTGGACCTTGATCCGACGGAATGGGTTCAAATTGAAAAAACAGGTGTGTTTTTCGTCTCTTTCGGTCTCCTTGCCCTTCTTACGACTCATTATTTCGTTATCATAATGACGAGCGATCAAACGGCTTCGGAGATTGGCAACCGCTACTTCAGGTACTTGATCACGAGGTGCGGCCGAACGGAAATTTTCTTAGGCCGGTTGCTTTCGGCCCTGACGATCAGTTTGATCGCCATTGCCTTGACGGGAATTGCGGCTTTCGGAGTGGATTGTTACCTCAACGGAACGACTTCCTTCGATTCGGTGCTCTTCGTGATCAAAACCTGTTTTTGGGTGTTTTGGTTTTGCCTTCCTTTCATTTGCCTATGCTCGATGATTTCGGCATGGAGCGGTTCGGTCGCCACTTCAATGCTTTGCTCCATGAGTTTGGCGTTCCTTCTTCCAAAAGTGTTTAACGTCATCGAATTAAAATGGAAAAAAGTCGAGGGAATCAAAGACCTCAGGGAATATTTCCCGGGAAACTTCACCCATTCGGTTCTTTTGGAAAACGCAACTGCCAGTAGCGTCATCGTTCCACTCATTTATGCCGCCCTGTTCGTTTGGATTGGTTGCTTCATTTTCAGAAGGAGGGAGTTTCCGTGAACCCGATCGTTGAGACGAGAGATCTCGGCAAGGCATTCGGGGCAACCATCGCCTTAAAGGGCGTTAACTTGCAAATACCGCCCCATCAAGTGATCGGATTGGTCGGACCGAACGGAGCCGGCAAAACCACCCTTTTCTCCATCCTTTCGGGGTTTCTGAAGCCAGGATTCGGTTCCGTTCGGGTTTTGGGGCATTCGCCTTTGTCCCCCGAATTGCAAGGCCGGGTCTCAATCCTTCCCCAGGATGCTCCTCTGCGCAAGGGGGTCGGCATTCGAAAACAGTTTGAGTTCTTCGCCAAGTTACAGGGTCTTTCTCAGGAAGAGGCTTCGCAAGAAGCCGAAAAAGCGCTCAGCGAGGTGGATTTGCTTGAAAAGTCGGACGAAGGCCCTGATTCCCTCAGCCACGGGATGAGAAAAAGGGCTTCTTTGGCCCAAGCCTTTCTAGGCAATCCGGAGTTGATTCTGCTGGATGAACCAACCGCGGGCCTTGATCCGGTAACCACTCAAAAAGTCAGGGAACTGATTCTCGAAAAAGCGGAAGGCCGCACGATCATAATCAGTTCTCACAACTTGACCGAACTTCAGGAAGCTTGCGACAGCGTAGCTATTCTCAACTTGGGCGAATTGGTCGATTTCCGTCCGGTCTCGGAAATCGTCGGCAGGAGCAAGACCATGATCGTACGTTTGGAGAGTCCGCCTGACGAACAGTTGACGAAGGCGGTAAGCGAACTCCCCGAAGTCGTCTCAGTGAGTTGCGGCGAACAGGGAAACCCCCGGTTGATTATAAAGGTAGACGGATCCATCGACGATTCCGAGGTCGATCTCGCCATTCTCGGTGTTTTCAAGGAACAAAAGGCGCGTTATCGCGAAATCAGGCGAGGGGAATCCTTGGAAGATAAAGTCGTGCAAATTACCCAAAAGTATCAAAGCAGCGAGCAGACTGACCCTGATTTGAGTTCGAAGCAATAGGAGTGGATCCACGGAACCGCGTGAGAACCTGCTGGATCTCCGGGACGGAAACAATTGAATACGATCAACAAGCGGATATACTTGAGTCATCGTGAGAAGAAAAAAAAAACATCCCCTGGAGATCATCATCATCGTGGGTCTGACTTTGGCCTTTGCCTCCATTTGGCTTTGGGGGCATTGGAACTTGTCCCGGCAACCGCCTCACCACAAAGGTCCCGGCAGCGTAGGTTACCAGGACGTCAATGCCACGACGAATGAATAAGCTGATATGCATTTCTGGATGTTCCCGCGGACTCGGGCGGGCCTTGGCCATCGAGTTCTCGTCCCGCGGATGGCGGGTTGCGGGGGGAGCCAGAAACGATGGAGCTCTCGATCAACTCAGGCAAACGCTGAGCACCGACAACCACCTGCAATCGCTCGACGTGACGATCCCCGAGCAAGTCGATTCTTTCTCCGAGCAGGTTGTCGTGAAGCTCGGGTGTCCCGATTTGCTGGTCAACAACGCCGGTGTCATTAATTCGAATGCAAAACTGAAAAACGTTACACCCGATGAATTTGCCCAAGTTCTTTCCACCAACTTGGGGGGAACCCACAACATGATCCGGGCGTTCCTGCCTTTCATGGAGAGGGAGGGTAAGGGTATAATCGTGAATTTCAGTTCCTACTGGGGCAAATCGGCTGCTCCGGAAGTCGGTCCCTACTGCGCCAGCAAATGGGGAGTGGAAGGGCTTACACGATCCCTAGCCCAAGAACTCCCTTCTGGACTAAGCGCAGTTGCCCTGAATCCCGGAATTATCGATACGGATATGCTCCGCTCGTGTTTCGGTGAAGAAGCGGCTGCTTACGAAGCCCCCGCTGTCTGGGCCAAAAAAGCGGCCGATTGCCTGATTGGACTGGGACCGAGTGACAATGGGGAAACCATAATACCCTGACTGTTTAATTTGGCCTTGCTCGCAAATCGGCTTTCTTTTGACGGCTCCAGCATGTATAAAACCCAAATATGCTCATTCACACGGTTATTTTTTGGCTCAAGAAAGATTTAACGCAGGAGGACAGGGACTTGTTCTTCGACGGAGTAAAGACGCTCGAGGCCATCGCTTCGGTGGAGCAAAGTTTCATGGGAGCTCCCGCCGACACACCCAAACGCCCTGTGGTCGACGATAGTTACGACTGTGCCTTAAGCGTTGTTTTGAGAGATCTCGCTGCTCACGATCTTTACCAGGCTGACCCGATTCATTTGGCTTTCATTGAAAAATGCGGGCATTTGTGGGAGCGTGTCGTCATTTACGACGCAAACTAATCCAAGTCCGGTTCCAACAGTTGACTATTGGATTGAGTGGCTAAAAAACGAGTCAAACCGTAGGCAAGCACGACTGCCATCGGTCCAATGACGAAGCCTTGGGGACCATAGGCAAGAATACCCCCTATGATTCCGAGAAAAAGCAAGAAGCTCAGCCAAGCTCCCTGCTCGTGAAGCTTGCGGCCCATTTTGGCTCGAACCCGGCTTATCAAGTAGTTCAAAAACAGGCACAAAGCAGCCATCACCAAGGCCTTGACAGGCTCCCCTCTCGACCAAACGAGCGAAGACAAGGGCAACCAGACCATGGCGCTCCCGACCACGGGCACCAACCCGATGAAAGCACCCAGGAAAAAGACCGGAAGAAAGAATATTCCACCGACTAAATGAGCAACCAAGGCAAGCGCGACTCCTCGAAAAAGGGAGGTGAGAACCGTATCGCTGAGC
>JAYOII010000100.1:1242-9467 GCA_038118685.1 Opitutia bacterium | reverse complement strand
CAATATCCTTATTAAGCTCTTTGTCGTGGACGACGACGTTGATTACTCCGTCCTCCTCAACTCGGCGAGCCAAAAGGCTTTGAGTTTCAGGATTAGGGACGCCTACCGTAACCGCATTGTCGATCCCTTGCAATTGATAGCGATATTGATCCCTCGTGACGACGAACCCGGCGTTATCCGACTCAAAGGCACCGGCACGGGTATAAAAAAGTTCACCGGTGAGGGGATCGGCGATCTCAAAAAAGCCACCGGCATTCGGCAAGGCTTCCCCTTGAATGGCCAAGTCCAAGTCAAGACCGGTGACCTCAATGGTTCCTTGATTAAAGTTGGACGAAACGGAACTGACGTGCACACCCGTGCCATGTTGCTGAATGTTGTTGCTCGGCTCGCCATCAGGCCCCGCTTCCGCGTCATTCATATGCAAATAAAAATTGTCCGAATAATTTGCCCGGGAAGACTTGTAACCGAGGGAGTTGACGTTGGCAATGTTGTTGCCCAAAACCTGAAGCCCTTGAGAAAGGCTTTTCAACGTGGTGATTCCATTGTGTAGCGAAGGGATCATTTCTTAGTCGTTGTTAGGCAAACTGACACGGGTGATGCTTTGGGGATCGTAATTCTTACCGGAAACAATGACCGAAATCGTGCCGTCCTCGGATTTCTCGACTGACTCGACCAAACCGGAAACTTCGGATCCTTGTTCTGAAATCGATACCATTCGTCCCAAATAAGCTTGCGCAACCATGTCTTTTTGGGAATCCGCAAAGCTCTCGAAGCCTTGGGTGAACTGCTGCATTTGCTCCAAAGAAGCAATGTTTGCCATTTGGGAAATGAATTCGGTGTCCTTCATCGGTTCCAAAGGGTCCTGATTGCTAATCTGACTGGTAAGGAGTTGAAGAAAGTCCTCCATCTGCATATAGCTCCCGTTCTTATCCGCTTGACGAGTAAGATTTTCGGTCCTTGGATTCTGACTGTTTTGGGCTGCGGCTATGGCATTGATCATGGCTATGTAATTATAATTCAGGCGGCACGCAAAAAGTGCTCGTCCATCTCTTTGTAGTTGTTTAAAACTTTGATTCGGGTGGATTTGCCCGACTGTGTGGACAAAGACTTGGAAAGCGCCTCCTTGGTAAATCCCAACATTTCCAAAGAATCGGGATTGGAGCAAATGAAGCAAAGGGTAAGAGAACCGCCGGACTCTTCGAGACGGACTCCCAACTTGGTTTTGTTTGGCAAATCAACGGCAAAACGCACCACCTTGCGGTCATTCTTGTCAAGGTAAGCCACACGGGGAGCGACGGCATTAGACACGAATTTCACAAAGGCTCGGGCTTTCGGAGCAAGGGATGCAGCAGGATCACGGGAAGTTTCCCCGTCCAGTATTTTGAAATCTTGCTGAGACTGCGTGATATCCATCTTGGCATCAGAAGAAGCATTTTTTGCGCCACGATCTCCGTCGCGTTTCCCACCATTCCCCCTGCCTTCCTGATCAGGGGAAACGGATTCCCTCGAATTGACCTCCGAAGGAGTTGGGGTTCGGTTAGCATTCCGAATGATTTTGGCCTGTTGACCATGAAGCGCTTGCTCCGAACCCGAGGGGTGGACGGACCGGACCGGACCGGAAGAAAGACTTTTTGATTTGGAAGCCTTGGCGGACGTCAATCCGGATTTCGACAAGGGCAAAGGCTGAGCATTCAGAGACTTGGCTCCCGATGCAGTCTTTTCGGCAACCGCAATCCTTCCCTCAGGGAAAGAAGATCTTGCCAACGACTTCCCCCCGGAACCGGGGTTACCCGAAACCGCCGACTTGCTTGCTCCTTGCTTGGCGCCTTCTTTGGACGGAGTGGCATTTTTCACCTTTGATTCAAAGCTTGGATCGATTTTCTCAGGCAGCCAAAAGGATCCGTTCCTCCCAATCGCCTGATGGGAAGGAGTTGGACTGATTCCGCCGGTAATCGACTGGCCTATGGATGGTAACGTCATAAACAAATGCGCGAAGACTAGTTCGGTATCGGAGACGGGACGGCCTCATCCAAATCCAAACTGGGAAGCAGTCCCCTGTCCCTCATGGCAAGGGCATCGGCCAATTCGATCAGCGCATCCTGATCGCTATTCAACATAAAAGCAATGATTGGTGCCTTGTCCTCGGCCTTGAGTTGCTCGAAAATGGTCAAAGCCTCCTCGAATCTTCTCTTTTGACGCCAATTTTGGATTTCAATACTGGCGACCTCCGGTCCCATCTCAACCCATCTCTTGGCAGTCTCCTTGTATTCCCTGAGTTTGGCCTCGCTTATGTCTTGGCCCTGCTTAGCCTCAAAATCCGTCAGACGGACGGTGAGGTCGTCTTTGATTCTCTTAAGCTCCTTCTTTTGTATTTCCAAAGCCTCGAGATCCATCGCGATGGCAGACTCCCTGGAATCCAGTTCGCTCTCACGCTCGAGCAGCTTCTCCTTCAAAGCCATGAGTTCCTTTGACAGTTGGTTCATCGAGTGAGTTTCAGCCGGGGAATAACTGGTATCGTCCGCATCAAATTCAAGGCTTGTGAATTCGGCCGGAATTTCCGCCTCTTCCCTGAAGAACTCATCGTATTTAAGTAATGAAACCACAACCGCGGAAGCTACGGAAAGCAAAACGGCTATCAGAATAACAATGGTGGGTGATATTTTCATGATCAATGACTAGTGGACTGGTTAAAAACAAATCTCGAACTGATAATGTCCTCAAGTTGCATCTCCTCTTTCTTGGTTTCGAATTCAATATGCCGATCTCTCTGTTTCTCTTTGAGCTTGAGCAGACTTTTGAACTGCGAGTCCGCATTCAGATACAATTCCCTCTTGGCTTCGGCTATCTTCTTTGCCTCTTCAAAATTGGAGTTACAATCGATAATCGCCTCTTTCGAACGCTCGATCGAACGGTTGTAAGAATTTTGCTCGCTCCCCGAAAAGCCCGTACTTCTCCTGCGACCGATTTCTTCACGCAAATCCTCCATTTGGCGCTTTCGCTCTTGCAGGACCTTTTGGGCTTCTTCCCTCCTCGCAATGGCCAGTCCGTACTCGGCAATAGCCTTGTCTTTTGCCATTTCCCTCAAATGCAAAAGAGTTTCCAATCTGAAACTGAATGCCTTCATGAGAAAATACCGAAAAGCTTGGAAAAAGTTTCTTCACGCGTAACCAATTGGTCATAGCGTTGGCGCAGGAAGGATTCCAACAGACCGTATTTTTCGATCGCCCGGTCAATCTTCGGATTACTGTTCTTGACGTAGGCGCCGACATTGATCAGGTCTTCGTTTTGCCTGTAGACGGAGAGCAAGTCCCGGGCCTCGGAGATCAATTTGATTTCATCTTCCGAACACACCGCACGGTCCAAGCGACTTACGCTGCGCAAAACGTCTACTGCGGGAAAATGGTTTGCATTGGCAAGTTTGCGGCTCAAAACGATGTGACCATCCAAAAAACCCCGAACGGCATCCGCAACCGGTTCGTTCATGTCGTCGCCCTCGACCAAAACCGTGTATATTGCGGTTATTGCCCCGCTTTCGCTTGTACCCGTGCGCTCCAACAAACTTGGCAGCATGGAGAAGACAGAAGGCACGTAACCACGGGAAGCGGGAGGCTCACCGGCGGCCAAGCCTATTTCCCTTTGAGCCATGGCAAAGCGAGTCAAAGAGTCCATCAGCAAGAGAACTTTAGATCCTTGGTCTCTAAAGCCCTCCGCCAAAGCGGTGGCCAATATGGATGCGCGGATCCTCATGGGGGCGGGTTGATCGGAAGTGGAAACGACTATGACCGATTTGGCCATTCCCTCCGGGCCCAAATCGTTTTCGACGAATTCCCTAAGCTCTCGTCCTCTCTCACCGACCAAGGATATGACGTTTACGTCCGCCTCGGATCCACGGGCAATCATCCCCAAAAGAATTGATTTGCCCACGCCGCTACCCGAAAAAATACCGACTCTTTGGCCACTGCCCAAGGGAACGAAAGCATCGATTGCCTTAAGTCCGGTGGCGAAGGGTTTTTTGATCAAAGACCTGTTCAGCGGGTTGGGGGGTTCGGCATAAAAACCATCCCTCTGAGGAGCGAGCAAGGGACCTTTTCCGTCAATCGGCCTGCCCATCCCATCAATGATCCGACCCAAAAGAGATGGCCCATAGGGAACGATGTTGGAATTCCTCTTCGATACCACCTTGCACCCCGGGTGGATGAGATGAACACTATCAAGAGCCATAAGCAAAACCGTGTTTTCCCTGAACCCAACGACCTGAGCCTCGATTTTCTGACTATGGCGGGCGGAACTGATCGAGCAAACCTGTCCAATGCTGACCTCGGGGCCTTCGGACTCGATTATGAGGCCGGTAACCCGGTGGACGGTGCCAATCTTGTCAAAGGTCCGCCCCCCTTTTATGCCTTCCTCCATGAAGGCAAAACGTTCATCAAGCGATTCAATCATCTCCCTTGAGCTCTTCCTCTATTTTTCTTACTTTCGTCGCTATGCGCCCGTCGAGCAATCCAAACCTGCTTTTTATTTGGCAGTCACCGGGAGCAAGGGAGTCATCCTCGAAAAACTTTACGTTGGGATAGCCGGCAAGAAGGGCGTCATCTCCATCAAGGCTGTCGAAAATTCCGGCAATCGCACTGGCAAAACCTTCCTCCGATTCCGCCCCCTCTTCGGACGGTTCTTTTTGCGTATTGGCCATTGCCTTGAGCAAGGACAAGTCCCGTTGGCAAAGATAGACCTCGAGCTTCTCCTCTTCGGCGTTGGCGAATTCAGATATCATCCCCCTTACGATCCCCTCGATTTTGGGCGCATCCAATTCGATATTCCCAAGAACCCTTTCCGACAAACCAACGACAAGGTCCGGCAAACGGTCATCGAGTTGACTGACGACGTCCTTCGTCTTTTGATCAATATCGGCAAGCATCCGCTCCTGACGCTGAGCAAATTCATCGCGGAGTTTGCGGATCTCGGCCTGATAGAAACGGGTGGCATCCGCCTTGCCCCGCTCGTATTCCGAAGCACTCTCCTGTTCGGCTTGATTCACGGGTACCGGTTGGGCTCCGCAATAGCTGACCTTGAACCCCGCCGGAGGGTCTGGAAAGAAAATGGATTTACTGTACGACAACGTCGCTACCTCCGGTATCAAGGATTATCTCCTCGTCCTCCTCGAGTTCGCGAACGATCTGAATGACCCGATCCTGTGCAGCCTCAATTTCGGAAAGACGTTTCGGCCCGAGGAAACCAAGTTGTTCTTCCAACGCTTCGACGGCTCGTTTGGACATTGTCGAATAAATGGCCTTCTTGAGTTCCGCCGAGGCATTTTTCATTGCTATGATCAAGTCGTCTTGATCGACTTCCTTGGTAATCTTCGAAATGTCACCGGCACTGAGCCGTATGATATCTTCGAAACGGAACATCCTCTGCCGAATCGAGCCACCAAGCTTGGGGTTTCTCTTTTCGATGCTTTTTAGCAGTTCCTTCCCCTCTTCCTTGTCAAACCAATTCAAAAGATCCGCAGCTGACTTGACCCCGCCGGTCTTGACCCGAGGCGACTGCCCCTTTTTACCGATGCGGGAACCAAGAGTATTGGCCACGACCTCAATTTGATCCATTGGCGTCGTTTCCATCGCTCCGACTCTCTCGACAACCTGTTCCTGAATATTCGGAGGCATCATTTGAAGAACCTCCGAACCTTTGTCCGCATCGACGTTGGCCAAGACAAAAGCGATGGTCTGAGGCTGCTCGAAACGCAAAACGTTATAAATTTGCCCGGAGTCCATCTCCTTGATGTCATCCATGAATTCCAAAGAATCCCGCACCGGGGCAATTCGATTCATCATGTTGTTGGCTTTGTAGTCTCCATGCGCCAGTTCCAAGGATTTTTGGGCAAAGCCAAGGCCACCCAGGTTGGCGTTCACGCTGGACTCGATGATCTCGGAAAATTCGTCGAGCACGCAATCCTTGATTTCCTGATCAATAATTGGAAAGTTGCCGATTTCCTTGCAAATGTTCTCCGCATCCTTGGAATCAAAACGCTTGAGCAAGGTGGCCGAGGCATCAGGCCCAAGCGAAATCATCAAAAGAGCGAGTTTCTGAGGGCGGGACATTCTGGAATACCGCTCGTAGGGGGTTTCTTCCTCTGGTTGTACCTCTTCCATTTTTGTCCTGCGTCGGCGATATTCAAGAAGCTAATCGATGCGAAAGGCCTGTCGATTAGGTGGAGGAACCGGTCTCCAAGTAGCGCCTCAAGGCAGTCCCGACGTTATCGGGCTTTTCCTGAATCAAATCGTTGAGCAATTCGGGGGTCAACCCGCTTCCCAAGCTACGTGTTCCGGAGAGAAGTCCTTGATCGTCTTCGTCAAGCACTTGGACTTCCGCCTCGCTCGGCTTGAACTTCTTGAGCATTCTGAGAAACACGACAAACATGACGATCGCCAACAAAGGACCAAGAAAACTCTTTAAAATCGGGGACCAAGTATCGAGAAAGCCCTTCAGGAAGCTTGCCGTTTCGCCAGCGGCGCCAAACGGAGAATCAGCATCAAGAAACTCCACTTCGTTAACGGTAACGTAAGTTTGCAATTTTTGGTCGTCCAAATCAAAACGGGCTCCAATGGCATTTACGACCGATTCCTTGATTACTTCGATTTGGGCGGGCGTGCGGGGAGTTTCACCCTTGGCGATAAGAACGGCCGCGCTTCGGCCCACGATCGCACCCGGCTCCTGTACCGTCTCCTTCAGGTTGCGGCTAATTTCGTAATCAGTCGTCTTGGATTCCCTTTTCTCGTTGCTTTCGGCCATGATCGGATCCTGCATGGTTGCATCCTGGCTAACGTTCGGAACGTTCGCACCCATGCCCGCCGCATTGTTGCCCCGTTGTGTTTCAACGGTTTTGGCATCATCCTTGTCCGTGGTCTGAGTTCGGGGAACTCCACCCTGCCCGTCGGGATCGAACTTTTCATCCAATTCCGTAGAAGTCTTGGTTTCGAGGTTAACGGAAACTTTGGCAACGACCTTGTTGGTGCCGACGATCTTTGCAAGCATGGTTTCGATCTTCGTCTCGAGTCTTCTTTCCTGAGCTTGGTATGCCTTCATCATTTGTCCGGCAACACCGGCGGCACCGCCAGTATTGCTCTCGTCGGAAAGAAGGTTGAGCTTTTCATCTACAACGGTAACGGAGGATTGGCTTACTCCCTCCACTGAACGAGCAACCAAGAACTGAATGGCCATCACTTTCTCCGAGGGCAGCCTCAATCCCCCGGTGTTGATCATGACACTGGCGGTCGGACGGTTCTCAGGATCTTCACTTAACAAAAGGTTATTGTCTTTTTGAACAATGGTCACACGAGCGTCCTTAACGGCATCCATGGCACGGATCGTTCGCTCCAACTCGCCCTGAATGGCCCTTTGTTTGTTCGTGCGCTGTACGAAATCACTGATGCCAAAATTCCCTTCGTCAAAAATTTCGTAGCCGACGTTACCCGTCTTGGGCAAACCCTTCATGGCCATCTCCATTTTGACGCTCGCATGCTTGTCGGCGGGAACCAAGATGGTGTTGCCGGACTCGCTGAACTCAAACTCAATTTGGTTGGCCTTCAAATAATCAACCACTTCACCCATGTCCTGAGCATCACCGCCACTGACGAGCCTCTTCATTTCGCCGTTTCCACCGGACCAGCTAAGGATTCCCACGCTGACCGCAACAATCCCAACGACCGCAACGACCAAGCCTAACTTTCTGGCGGACGAAAGCCCACCCCACAACTGAGTTAATTTTTCAAATCTTTCTTTCATTCAAATCCTTCGGACGAGACTATTCTAAACCTGCATTCTCATGAGTTCCTTGTAAGAATCCACGAGCTTGTTACGAACTTCGATCATCAGGTTAAAGGCAACTCCAGCCTCCTGAGACTTGACGACAGCCTCATGGATGTTGTCCGATCTTCCGAGAATCAGATCTTGGGTTTCCTTCTTTGAGATTTTCTTCTTTTGATCTACGCCCTTGATAAAGTTTTCGAACATTTGGGCAAACCCAGGTGCCGTCACCCGCTCAGTGGGAGTAGTCTTGTCAATGGGGATGACTTCCACTCCATTGCCTGTGCCATTGACGTTGTTCAACAAAGAGGTGCCGAAACCTTGGCCCATCTCGGAGCTTTGCGTAAACCGATCAAGCTGATTGTTCGGTTGTAGGTTGGGGTTTTGCGAGAGAAGATCGCTCAGACTGGGCAGGGATGATA
>JAYOII010000100.1:0-1232 GCA_038118685.1 Opitutia bacterium | reverse complement strand
GGATGATATTTCGTTCACAACTAAAAAAAATTACTTTCCGATCGCCATGGCTTGTTGGGCCATGCGCCTGGAGGTTTTGACTACGGTCAGGTTAGCTTCATAGGCACGGGAAGCACTGATCAGGTCCACCATTTCACGTGAAACGTCTACGTTGGGCATTTGAACCATTCCGTCTTCGTTGGCATGAGGATGACCCGGATTGAAAATCATGCGGCCCGGAGTTTGGTCATTATAGACGTCGGTTACCCGAACTCCTTGATAGAGATTCTCGTCGACGTAACCGGGAACTCGACGCTCGGGGGTCTTGATGTACTCCTCGAAAACAACTTCCTTGCGCTGATAGACTTGACCGGACGCATCCTGAGTGGTGTTGGAATTCGCGATATTTTGAGCAATGATCTCGAGACGGATCTTCTCGGCGGAAAGAGCACTCCCCGTTGATTCAACACCAGGTATCAAGTTCATCGTCATATTTGCTTATGTCTCCTTTGTTCCTTAAACTCTACCGCGAATCGCCTTGTTAAGCTCCTTGATCGTTCCCCCAACGGCGCCACTGAGATACTCGTAATTCAATGCGTTTCTGTTCATCGCAAGCATTTCCTCGTCAAGCTGTACGGTATTTCCATCCATTCGAACGGGCTTGGCCTGGCGATCCTCGGCACTCCTCGGCAACAAAGCCTTGACCCTCCTGAAGTCCTTCCTGTCGACAGCCCTGCGAAGCTCGACGGAAAAGGATTTGGGCAAGTCCCTTCTTTTGAATCCAGGGGTTTCCACATTGGCCAAGTTGTTGGCCAATGCTTCGTGACGAAGATGGGTGGCATCCAACAACTTCTTAGAAACCAAATAATTTTCCTGGCTATACAGATTGTCGAGTAATTCTGACATTTGAACCGATTCAATGCAATCCTTGTGCCAAATTACACCCAATATCAGTCGAGTCCCTGAAACCTTTAAACACGGGGCGTCTCTTGCTGAAATCAAAATTTCAAGTGTCGCTTTTATTTGAAAATGGCAAATTTTTCCTACCTGAGCGGAGAACGGGGTAAAATCTTTGTCTTTTGGGTCTTTTCATGATTCCCAAAAAGTTGTTTGCTTAAGCTTCGGAGTAGAATGAAATCACCAAATTTTGAAAATTGCCAAATCGAGCTTAATGAAGACGGAACTATCGGAAAGATTTCCGAAGCCTTCGTTTCTTGGGTCGGTCAGAGTCGGGAGGAGTTGAAGGGGATGAA
>JAYOII010000099.1:0-9558 GCA_038118685.1 Opitutia bacterium | reverse complement strand
GCTACTTTGCCGTGACCTTGTTTTTCTACTGGTGGCACCGTTTGCGTCACGACGTCAATTTTCTCTGGCTGGCCTTTCATCAGGTTCATCATAGTCCCAGTCGTATCGAGACCATCACCTCTTTCTACAAGCATCCGAGCGAGATCATCGTCAACTCCCTCATGATCGGGGCCATCAACTTCTTTCTATTCGGTCTTTCGGTCGAAGCCGGAGCTTGGTGCCTGATCTATGCTTCACTTGGTGAATACTTTTATCACATGAACATTAAAACCCCCCGTTGGATGGGCTATTTTTTCCAGCGTCCCGAAATGCACCGGATTCATCATCAGCGTGGAAAACATTACAAGAATTTCTCCGACTTACCCATTTGGGATATGCTTTTCGGTACTTTCGAAAACCCTCCCTCCTATTATGGGAAGTGCGGCTTCCGGACCGAGCGCGAACGAAAGCTCAAAGAGATGCTCTTCCACCGGAACGTCAACGACCCCTTCCCCCCCCGAGACAGGTAAAAGATGGTCAACCACTGTCTTCGCCTTGGCCTTGTTCTCGTTGGCCTGATTCAATTCATCGGATTCGCCACCCAACAAAAGTGGTTGGAAGGAATTGGAAAGGTCACCGTGGCCTCCCCCTTGCCCCTTGTCTTTACCGAACAAAAGGGGTGCGAAACCTTTGCTTTGGACTTTGCCTTGGAGTACGAAGACAAGAATGGGCAAACTGGCAAAGTTCCCATAACGCCTCAGTTGTATGCCCGCTTCGATGCCCCTTACAATTACCGAAACGTGCTTGGGGCGGCCATTTCCTACGGAGCGATTCTCCCGGAATCAATCTGGAAACCGGTTTTGTCCTATGCCTTCATCGATCCCGGAACCATCGGGCGCTCGTTTGATCTCGAAACCCCCTTGAGGAAGGTCACGATCCACTTGGATACCAGAACCAATGACAGGGAAGACCCCGAGCTCCCGTGCAAACTGACCGTGAAAGGGCCGAAGCCATGAAGCAAGGCGTAAAGGGGTACCCCGCGTATCAATACTCGCTTTTCCGGATTGTCTTTGCTTCCTACCTGCTGCTTCATTTCCTCTTCCTCATACCTGCCGCGCCGGATATCTGGAGCAACATGGGAATCCTGGCGGATCCGGCTCTCAACTTCACTTTCGGTACTTTTCCCAATATCCTGAACGTTCTGGATTCGCCTCTCCATGTTCAAGGCTTCGTCGCCTTCAATGCCCTCTTGTCTTTGGGTATTCTTCTTGGTTTTTGGCGAAGGACTTGTTGTCTTTTGCTTTGGTATGGTTGGGCCTGTCTTTTCCACCGGAACAATTTGATCAGCAATCCGGGCATTCCTTTCGTCGGTTGGTTGCTCTTGGCCAATGCCCTCGTTCCGCTGGGCGAACCTTTTTGCCTGGGCAAGAAAACCGATTCCGCATGGAAAATGCCGGCCATTCTTTTTTACGGCGCCTGGTTGATTGCCGGGTTGGCTTATTTGGCGAGTGGAATTGACAAACTGGGTTCACCCAGTTGGTTGGACGGGAGCGCCATTCTCCACCTCCTCCATAACCCGCTTGCCCGCGACTGGGCTTGGAGAGAGTTCCTTCTCGCCTTGCCACCTTCACTGATCTCTTTCCTGACTTGGGGCACCCTCGCCTTGGAAATAGGCTTCGTCGTTCTCTGTATTTTTCGCAAGGCCCGGATGTGGGCTTGGGTCCTAATCATGTCGATGCATCTTGGTATCCTGTCGTTGGTCAGTTTTGCGGACCTTACCTTCGGGATGATGATGATCCACTTTTTTACCTTTGATCCGAATTGGTTCGGGCAACGACCCCGTGAAGGAGCGAAAAAAGTCGTTCTTTTCGACGGTGTGTGCGGGATGTGCAACCGCTCGGTCGATTTTTTCATGGGCATAGACTCGAGGAACCTCCTGAAATTCTCTCCGCTCCAGGGTGAATTTGCCGCCCGGGAAGCAAAGGAGGATACGAAGGATCTTCAAACCATTGTATTTTACGACGACGGAAAGGTTTACAAACGTTCCAGCGCAGTGCTCCGTCTGTTTGCTCAACTCGGGGGCATTTGGTCCGCAGCTTGGCTGTTTCTGATTGTTCCTACCGTTCTGAGGGATTGGATATATGGCTTGATCGCCCGTAATCGCTACAAGTTTTTCGGAAAGAGCGAAGCTTGCCGGATGCCCACCAAGGAAGAGCGAGAGAAGTTCATCGACTGATTCGCTCCCATTCCGATTTCTGGCTTGGGTCTGGGCATCGATTGGAGATAATGAACGGATGCCTAACTCTATCTTTTGCTCCTGCCTTCTGCTTTTCATACCCTTGAATTTCGGGTGGTCTGCTCCTGATCGCGAAAGCTTCGCCAAGGTGGACAGACCGGTCGAGGGCGTACCGGTCGAAGCCTTTGAATTGGGAGACGGAAATTTGACTGTTCAACTCTGGGCGAGATCGCCTCTCGTTTATTCTCCCGTGGCGATGGACTTCGATGCCCACGGTAGACTTTGGGTAACGGAGGGAATCGATTACAACCAAGGTCTGAGGGTGCAAACCGGTCGCTCCATCATGGTGGTGGAGGACAAAGACGGGGATGGAAAGGCCGATCACTCGCATCCTTTCGTTACGGAGAAGGAAATGAGGCATGCCCCTCTAGGCATCGCCGTCTTCGATAACCGGATTGTTCTTTCGGCAACTCCGTCGATCATCGTTTACACGGACGTGGACCGGAATACCGTGTTCGATCCCAAGGTTGACAAAAGGGAAGTGTTTCTGACCGGTTTTCAGAACAAGAATCATGATCACACCGTTCATGCCGTGGTGGGCGCCCCAAGCGGACAATGGCATTTTTCCTTCGGGAATTGCGGGGCCGATCTCAAAACCAAGGACGGCCGGCACTTCCTTGCCGGTTGTTATTACGGATACCCCGAGGCGATCGGAAAGAAAAGCTCGGACGGGGAAGTTTACGTGGGGGGTATGACCATGCGGATCAACCCGGACGGAACGGGCCTGACTCCGACGGGGGAGAATATGCGCAACCCCCACGATATGTTCGTCACCTCGCATGGGGATTTCTTGCAAAGCGACAATGATGATCCCGCCCATTCCCGTTCCTCTTGGGTTATGGAACATGCCAATATGGGATATGCGGATCTTACGGATGGAAGCCGCTCCTGGGAAGAGGTCGCCAAGACTTGGGAAGAGCCATCGGGTTGGAACAAGAGCCTTAGGTTCTCCCGTTCTCACTGGAGGGAAAACTATCCGGGGGCCTTCCCTCCGGGGTCGATCTACGGCGCCGGTTCGCCTACCGGAAACGTATTCATCGAGGGTGACGCCCTCGGGTTGGCTGGCACTTACTTGGTTTGCTGTATGGTACGCAAGGAGATCATGGCGTGCTCTCCCCAATTGGTGGAAGCTCAAATAGAGATGGGAGCGCATCGTCCCTTCGTCGCCCTCAAGGCCTCGGAAAAGGGTCAGCGTTTTCTCCCCACCGACGTTGCTCTTGCTCCGGACGGATCCCTTTTCTTCAGCGATTTTTACAACGATACCAGCAGGCGGACCAATCAGGTAAGCGGGAGCATCTATCGAATAATCCGCAAGAAAGGAGCCAAGCCGGTCACGCCCAAAGTTGACTTTTCAACGGTGCCCGGCCTTTTGAGCGCCCTTAAAAACCCAGCCGTCAACGTTCGTTCCCATGCCGCCGCCCAGTTGGTAGCCAAAGGGGAGGATGCAACCGAGCAAGTCCTTGGTTTTCTGCGCGAGCAGGACAGGAATGCGTACTTGCGTTCCCGCGCTATCTGGGTTTTGGCCCAGCTTGGCAAGGAGGGCAGGGCCGAAGCAGCCAAATACTTGGATGCGGAGGATGAACCGGAGAAGGTAATCGTGGCTTACCGGGCGCTTGGGCATGCCGATCCAGCGGGTTTGCTCGACCGGGCCAATGCTTTGGCCGAATCCCAATTTCCTTCCGTGCGCAGGGAAGTTGCGGTGAGCTTGAAGGGAGTTTCATTCTTTGATTGCAGAAGGGCTTTGCTCGGGCTAATTGACGGTTACGACGGTCGCAACCGGTACTACCTCGAAGCCTTGGGGGTTGCTTTCCATGGCAAGGAAAGGGAAGTCTACGAACAATTGATCCGCCCGCTTTTCCCAAACCCCGAAGAGTGGCAATGGAAGGCAAAGAACCTGGCCTGGCGCCTGCATACGCCTGAGTCCGTCCGAGACTTGGATCTTTGCATCCGGGCACAGGAGCCTCCCGTGGACGAATTCCGGTTTTTAGCCATGGCTTTTGCCAGTTTCCGCAACGATCAGGATCGCATCGAACGGAGCAAGCGTTTGAAAGCTTTGGGTGAATTGCCTGCCTTCCAAGCATCCTATTATCAGGAAACCGTCCGGGAAATCATCGCCAAGGACTTGAACGACCTCGAAGGGGAAATGATGACCGTCAGTTATCCAATCCCCGAGAACCTCGGTTCTCCCACCAAGGTTTCCGAACCCAAGGAGATCGCCAAGTTGAAGGGAGACCCGATCCGGGGGAAAGCTCAAGCAGGAAAATGTTACCTTTGTCATAAGATCGAAGGGGTGGGGGTTCCCTTCGGTCCCGAGCTTACGCACTGGGGAAAAGAACGGACCATCGAGGAAATCGTAAAGGAGATCGTTTATCCGGATGCCAAGCTTGCTCATGGTTACGAAAAGCCCGTACGTTTGAGTTCCAAAAAAACCGGTAAGGTGGCGGAGGGCTTTTTATCGAACTACAGTTGGCACGCCGGCTCGCTCAAACTCAAGGTGATGGGAGGGCAAACCCGTAAAATTCTTTTCCGCCGGGCCGGGGCCAAGGTCGAGTACCTGAATGACTCTTGGATGCCATCCGCTTCCGAGCTTGGAATGAAAGATCAGGACTTGGCCGACTTGGCCAGTTACCTGAAGACTTGTGGCTCAGGTGAAGCCGGCCCTGCGGGAGCTCAGTCCGGCGAACCCGTTCCGCCCACCGGCAAGGAGCCTGGCTGGCAAGTTCTCACGGGGGAGGATTTCGTAAACGTAAATTGCTTTGCCGACACTTGGCGGTGGGAGGGGGGACACGCTTTTTGCACGGGCAAGCCAACCGGCGTAATCCGTTACCGCGAGCCCCTGAAAAATTTCGAACTCCTCTTGGAGTGGATGCATAAGAAAAAAGGCGGAAACTCCGGAGTCTTCGTTTGGGGAACGCCTGCCAGCATCGCCAAGCTCGCAGCCGGACACGGACGCTTGCCTCACGGGATCGAGGTGCAGGTTTTGGATTTGGGCTATGCGGAAGTTTACACCCAAAGGTACAAAAAACCCGCCGATTGGTTCACCAGTCACGGCGACGTTTTTCCCGTTGGTCCTGTCAAAATGAAACCGTTTCCTCCCGTAGCTCCCAATGGCAAACGGAGTTTTCCTTCGAAGGAGACGACCAAGGGAATCAACCAGTGGAACCACTATTACGTCCGGGCAATCGATGGCGAAGTGCGCCTTTGGGTGAACGGAGAGGAAGTTTCCGGTGGAGACAATATCTCACCGGCCTCGGGCTACCTTTGCCTAGAGTCCGAGGGAGCTCCGATCGAGTTCCGTAACATCAGGCTACGCAATCTTTCGGCAGGGATTGAAGCGGAGGAGATTCCCGCATACGTTCCACCCACACCGGTGGACCTGAAGGGACATCCGGCGTTGGGTACTTGGAAATACCTGAAGAGTTACACCCGCGAAGTTCGGGAAGACGGATTGGTCATCCTGCGCAACGGCGAGGACGTCATCTGGAAAAAAAGATGCGTTTCCAAGTCGGAGAACGAATTTGTCCTGGAAGGCAATTACGTACACAAGCTCATCGGGGACGTTCTGCATATCGAAGGCCGCTACAAGGCGACCCGGTGATCGTACTTGAATAAAGCCGAAGATTCTTCCTATAAAAAACAAATCATGAAACCATCTCTCCGTTTTCTTTTTGCCTTGTTGTTTTTTAAGGGAGCGCTTTCGGCTTTTTCGGACTCCGCTGTAATCGACGACCTTGGCTTGAAGGCTCGTTTTCAAAAAGGTTTGGAAGGCTTGGTCGAGGGCAAGGATACTCCCTCGTTGGAAGAGTTGAACAGGCAACTGAGCCGCAAACAGACCAAAGTAGACGCCCCGGCCAAAAAGTCGGGCAAATTTCCTTCTCATGAACTCTATGGCCGGTGCAAGTCCTCCGTTCTCATGATCGGAAGGATCTACAAGTGCGACAAGTGCACCAGATGGCACGTTGGATCAGCTTCGGCTTTCGCCATCAGTTCCGACGGAATCATCGCCACCAATTACCATGTGATCGAGGAGAAGGACGGAGCCGCTCTCGGGGCCATGGACTTGTCGGGCAAAACCTACGCAGTAACCGAAGTCCTTGCCGCGAGCAAGGCCGATGACGTCGCCATCCTTCGTCTCAAGGATGCTGAATTGAAGCCCCTTCCCTTGGCCCGTCAACCCGCTCCGGTTGGAACTTCGATCAGCGTAATCAGCCACCCCGACGGCCGTTACTTCACCATGACGAAGGGGGACGTGTCCCGCTATTATTTATTCCGAAACAAGGACAAGAGCTCTGCCCACCGCATGGCCATTACGGCGGATTATGCAAAAGGTTCCAGTGGCGGTCCCGTTCTCAATGTCCGTGGAGAAGTCGTGGGTATGGTGTCTTCGACCAACTCGATCTACTACACCCGTGAGAAAGGGCAAAACCAGAACCTGCAAATGGTCATCAAGTCCTGCATTCCGGTTGCGGCGATCAATAAGTTGCTCCACTAGTTTTTCCTGAGCTTCGAAATGAGGAATTCGGTCGGGCTTTTATGCCTGATGCCGGAAGCGCCGGGATAAACCAGTTCGCACTCGACTCCCTTGGATTTGCAATGCTCTTGTAACTTGACTCCGAAATTGGAGGTGTGAGTCGGGTCCCTCTGTTCCTTGCCAAGCGCAGGAGGGGATGAGTAAATCAAATACACGGCCGGATCATCGGCCGTCACGTTGCCATAGGGAGAGTATTCTTTGATCCAGGGCATGATCATATCCCTCTTGGCGAGGAATTCGGAAAAGTTCCTTAGACCGAAGGCATGGGCTCCGTACTTGCTGTTGGGTGTCCATTCCTTCATTTGCTTCGGATCCAAGGTCGTTTGGGCTCCGATTACGGCGGCGCAGGACAAGCGGGAAGATTCGCGGGCCACCGGGTCTTTGCTTTTGGGATCCGCCAAGTCGTCGTGGAAAGCAAGCCAAAGGCTCGAGCACGCTCCGGCCGAACCTCCGGCTGCTCCGATCCTCTTCTTGTCCAGGTTCCACTCCTTGGCCTTGCTCCTTACGAATTGAAGAGCCCGGGCGGCGTCGCTCAAGGGTGTCTTGACGGGAGGTTTCTCCGTACTGGTGACGTAGCGGTAGTTGATGGCCACGACCGAAATCCCTGCCTTCAGCAAAGCGTTGGGGTCGGCGAAGCGGGGAAGTCTTTCCTTCGAGCCTCCCTTCCAACCGCCTCCGTGGATGACGAAAGCCACCGGGGAGGGGGAGTCGGACTTCGCCTTCCAGAAGTCGAGAACGTTGCGGTCATGCTTGCCGTAGGGAACCTCCGAATAGGTGGGTTTGGGAACCTCGGGAGGGTAAGGGGAAGCCTTTTTTTGGGCGTGGGCCAACCCGGTCAGGAAGACGAGGGACAAGAGGGAAAAGAAGGGTTTGCTCATGGGGAAGGGATACTGCCCCTTCTTTCAATGAGGCGCAACTTAATGCAAGGCTTGGATGACTTTTCCTCCATCGGTAATCGGAACGGGTCGATCCCCGTCGTAGAGGTATTCCGAAGGATCGATCTGCAGCGAGGTCAAGGCGGTGGCGAAGAAGTCCGGCACGCTCACGGGGTTCTCCACGATTTTTTCCGACACTTTGTTGCTCACCCCGTAGGCTCCCTGATGATTCAACCCTCCTCCGGCGATTACGTTTGTGAAGCATTTGGACTGATGGCCACGTCCGCCTCCCGAGTCGAATCCGCCTGGTCGGCCGAACTCGGAATTGATGAGGATGACGGTCTTTTCCAAAAGGTGGTGATTCTTCAGGTCTAGGATGAGAGAGGAAAGGGCGTCGTCGAGATCCTGAATGAGCAAATGCTGCTTGAGTTGCCCGGCGTTGTGGGTGTCCCAACCCGTACCGTTTTTGAAATTGTCGCTGTAGGAAACTTCCACGAATCGAACACCCGACTGGAAAAGGCGTCTCGCCAAAAGGCAACGTTGTCCGAATTCGCTGCCGTAGGAAGCGCGCAGGTCGGTCGGTTCGGATTCCAAGTTGAAGGTCTTCATGAATTCGGGTCCGGAAAGACGGATGCTCTCCTTCAGGGCAGCGTCGTATTCAGAGAATTTTTCATCCTTGAGGAATCTTTGCTTGCCCCCTTTCCGGACTTTTTCCAAAAGCTCCTGCCGACGCGAGTTCCTGAAGGTGGAAAGCCATTTGGGCCGGGCCAAACCGGCGGGACCGGACTTCAAGTCGGTTGTGTAGATGAAACCTGCTTCCGGTCCGAGGAATCCGGGGCCGCGGACAATATTGGGGTAACCCAAGACGACGTAGGCAGGGACTCCATCGGCGGCTGCTCCACGCTTATGGGCGACAATGGAGCCGAGGGAAGGGTAGGTCACCGTGCCCGAGGTCGGCCGGCCGGTGTGCATTCGGTTGGTGGCGGCGGCATGTTCGTCCACCACGTCGTGATGAAGGGAGCGCACGGCGGTGACATGCTCCATCAACTTGGCCGTTTTCCTAAGATGTTGGCAAACTTGAACGCCGGGAACGGAGGTGTCGATGGACTCATAGTATCCACCTGCCTTTTTGGTCTTGGCATCACCAAGGGGCTTGGGGTCGAAGGTATCGATCTGAGACATTCCCCCGCCTAGCCACAACATCACGCAATGCTCGGCCTTGCCGAACGGGGGTTTGGCAAAAACGGAAGGGGAGGCAAAGGCCGCAGTGGCCGCCGATGACTGGATGAAAGTTCTTCGGTTCATGGTATCAGGATCATTTCAGGTGAATTCAAGAGTGTCCACAAGGCGTCTTCGGCCGCTTCTCGCCACGCGGTTTTAAGATACTTGCTGGGCGGATCGCCCCGGCGGGCATCCTCTTCCTGTTGCTGCTTGATGGAATTGGCCTCATTGTCCAGGTGATTGAGCCAGGAGACGTAGGGATAACGTTTCTTGTCCGGGTGAGACAAGATTTCATGCTTGAGTCGGATCCGGTCATCGAACCCGGCCTCGAGCAAAGTTGAGAAGGCCTTTTTTTCCTCTTTTGTGGGGAAACGGGTAAGATAGCGGAGGAACAGATCTTCGGTCAACTGTGAGGCGGATTCCGCATCAATGCACATTTGAGTGATTTCCGAATCGTCGCTCAATCGGGTCAGCCAACCACCCATGACCCCGTTGGCGAGCACTCCGGGTTGAAGGGGGTTGGGTTCCTCAATGCGGTGACTTGTCGGTTCGGGTCTGGAATTGCGCCAACCAAAAGCAAGCAAAACGTCGACCACCGCCTGGATCTTGGGCATGGCCAAGCTAGGCCGGTCCCGCTCGTTGGCAAGGGTTGTGAA
>JAYOII010000098.1:0-9613 GCA_038118685.1 Opitutia bacterium | reverse complement strand
GCCCAAATCCGTGGTTATTCATTGCGAAGGGGCCTCATGCGGCACTTCCGAGGAGTCGGGAGTCAAGTCCTACCAGCGAACGAACAGGCACCGCTTTAAATCGGAGTGGATCAGCGAGTTGACCGCGCATTCCGTGCCCGTTGGGAAGTTCTCGCAGCAGTATGCAGCCGCAAACAGGTTGAATGGAGGTAAGAACATATTGGTTATCGATACCTACTTGCCCGTTTACGACAGGGAGTCCGGTGGACATCGTCTTTACCAAATCTTAGTTATTCTCAGAAACCTTGGCTATCAGGTGAGTTTTCTTCCCCATAACCAAAAAGCGGAGGAACCTTACGTTTCGGAACTTCAGCAAAAAGGCATAGAGGTGCTGATTTTTAACAAACCTGGAATTTGGAAACAATTGCGAAGGCGTCTGGATAACGTCGACGTTGCCTGGGTTTGCAGACCGCAAATGTACCGAAAGTACGGCCGCTTGATTCGCAACAGTAGCAAAGCCCGAATCATTTATGATACGATTGACCTCCATTTTTTGAGAATCAAAAGAGAATGGGAATTGTACGGATGCAAGGATAACGGTCTTGAAAGAGAATGGAAAAAATTCCACAGGCAAGAAAAGAGCTTCTCGTCGCATTGCGACTTTGCTCTCACGGTAACCGAGAATGAAGCCCAAATGGTTCGCGAATGGGGAAAAGAAAGAACTTTCGTGGTGCCCAACGTTCACTTGCCCGAAACCTCTGAAATCCCTGGTTTTTCCGCACGAAAAGGCATTCTTTTCATTGGTAGTTACTTGCATATCCCCAACATTGATGCGGCGAAATGGTTGGTTGAGGAAATTATGCCGCTGGTGTGGAAAGCAAACCCAGATGAGCAGCTCTTTTTACTGGGCAGCAACCCCAGTACGGAAATTCTAAAGCTCAGAAGACCCGGTGTTTGCGTCACGGGCTTCGTCGAAGACGTCAAACCCTTCTTTAATCAGGCCAAAGTCTTCGTTGCTCCGCTCAGATACGGGGCTGGAATGAAGGGCAAGATCGGACAGAGTATGTCACTGGGTTTGCCGCTAGTTACTACCTCTATAGGGGCGGAGGGGATGAAATTAAAAAATGGCAAGAACGCCTTCATTAGTGAGGATCCTGAAGGTATTGCCCGAAGCATCGCTACGCTTTCAAATGACAAAGTTAAATGGAATGAATTGTCCAAGGCTGGAATGGTGCACATGAAAGAGTATTCTCCGGAGGTTGTTTCCGGTAAAATAAATGAAATCTTATTGCGTTGCCTATGAGTTCTGATGTGGCAGGAGAGATTGACTTAGGGGAATACGCAATTATTGCTGAAAATATTTGCAAAAGATTTCCGGGAAGTCCCTCTTATTCCTTCCTCGATAATTTGTTGGGGATCAACTTCAGGAGCCCCAATGACTTTCAGGGCTTACAAGATATTTCATTCAAGATAAAAAAAGGTGAATCCGTTGGGATTTTGGGAGAGAATGGATCAGGCAAAAGTACTCTGCTTCAAGTGATTGCAAAGATTTTGCAACCAAGTTCCGGAACAATACAAACCAATGGCAAGCTTGCAGCTCTTCTGGAACTCGGTTCGGGCTTTAATCCAGATTTTACGGGAATAGAGAATGTCTATTTGAATGCTTCGATTTTGGGTTTGAGCAAAAGCCGGATTGATCAAATTCTAGATGAGGTTCTTGATTTTGCAGATATTGACCACTTCGTTAATCGTCCGGTAAAGACATATTCCAGCGGAATGAGAATGAGGCTTGCCTTTGCCGTACAGGTTTTTGTTGAACCAGAAATATTAATCATTGACGAAGCCCTTGGCGTGGGAGATCAAAATTTCAGATTGAAGTGTTTTAATAAGATATCAGAACTATTGTCCAAGGAAATTACTTTCATTCTTGTTTCTCATAATCAGGAGATCCTTTACAATCTGACTGAGAGAACACTTGTGGTTGATGAGGGTAAGATTGCTATTGATAGTGATACATTTAGTTCTATTGAATTCTATAATAAAAAAATTTCTTCTAAATCTCAATTTAGTCCTTCTTTACATAATTCTTTCTCTAGTTTATTTTATTTTTCAAATACTAAAGGAGTGGAGACTGATAAATATTTTGAAGGCGAAGATATAATAGTTAATTATAGCTTGAATGAATTCGATCGTGAAAATACCAATTATATTAAATACACAATACGAAATAAACAAAGGATACTTGTTTATGAAAAAACTATCGAATACAATATAAAAGAACATGATAGTAAAAAAATAAAGATCCTAATTAAAGGAATTATTGCAAGAAATATTTATAGTGTAGAGATATTTAAGATTAAAGATAAAATGGATTCATATAACGATCAATTATCTTGTGAAAAAGAAATTAAATATTTCGAGGTCATGGGCACTTTGGAAAACTCTGAATTTAGAGGGATATGTGATATGAGAATTTCAGTTATAGATTAATTATTTGTACTATTAAATTTCTTAAAAATAATATGATATATGCAGAATAAAATTTTTTTAATCTGTTCTGTTTTATCTTTGTAAAGCCAAGGGTTCATGAATTTAACAGATTACCTTAAAAGAAAGAAATTTTTCTTAGAGTCAGAACCTTGGTGCGTAGACCGGCTTGTAATCGATGATTCGCAGGTTGTTTTGTCGGGTTGGGCGGTTCCACACGACGGGATTTGGGAGTCGGTGGAATTCTTCGTAAATGATCAACCGGTCGAATTCTCCTACAAGCTGGACAGGTGCGATCTTTTGCAGGTTTTCCCGTTCTGGGAGGGATCTGGTCAAATAGGCTTCAGGATTTCCATCGAAACAAAGGAGCTCCATAGGGCAGGCGAAACCATCGTCGTTTCAAGGCATCGTGATTCTTCGATCAGTAAATACGGGAATTATTATTTCCCGATAAGCGAGGATTCATATAAGAACTTGCCCCCCGCTCGTCTTCGCAGCCAAGTTCACGGATCCGATGACGCATCCTCCTTCGTCTTGGAAGGATTTTCCTCTTACAAGAAAATCGATTTCCTTTTCAAGGAGCACTTGGGCGATGATCATCACAAGGGTTTACCAGTTCTTGATTGGGGTTGTGGATGCGCCCGGGTTTGCCGATACATGCTCAAGGAGAACGAAGGTTTGCATGGAGTGGACGTAAATGGCGAGGCAATCGACTGGTGTCTCGCTAATCTTTCCCCAATGTTCGAGGTTTCTCAACACAAACCGCCCTTGCCCTATCCGGACGATTACTTTCAGGCCGTTTACGGAGTGTCCATTCTTACTCACTTGAGTTTGGAAGACCAGGCGGACTGGATCGCCGAATTGTTGCGGGTGACCCGCAAGAACGGTATCGTCATCTTGTCGTACCACGGCTCGAACAGCCTGCTTCGTTTTAACTTGTCCAGGGAAGATTTCGAAGAACTCCAGCAACATGGTTACCTAAACTTGGGAAAAAACCATGCTTTCGGGAAAGACTCTGAAGTCGGAGCGAAGTATTTCGATACTGTCCAGTTACCATCATCCTTCCAACGGATCGTCGGAGGTTGGTCGGTTGACTTGTCTTTTCACGAGGGGGTCTTCGGAAACCATCAGGACATAATTGTTCTAAAAAAGAAGTGAGGCGACCTTCGTGAAATTAACTTGGAGCGAATGTCTCTGATATTAGGAAAAAGGATCCTGTTTGTTTCCCATAGTTGCTCTTTAAATGGCGCGACGACGGTTTTGCTTGAACTCGTTCGCCATTGGAAGAGTTTACCCAACCTGAAATTGGAATGCGAATTCTTGTTTAACGATCCTTTGCGGGGGGAGCTTTGGGAGGAATTTGAAAAGCTTGGTCGCATTCATCTCTCGGTTGATTCGGTAAAGCCAACTTTTCCCGCCCGGTTTGATCTCGTTTTCAACAACACCTTTGCCAATGGTTTGCTGTTGTCGCAACTAGGTTCTTCTTCGGTGCCCGTTCTTTCCTATGTCCATGAGCTTGAGTTTGCGATTAGAGGAATGAAGCCATCGGTCGTAAGCGGCACACTTGAGCAAACCGATCATTACATTGCTTGCTCAAAAGGGGTGAAATCAGCTCTTCACGATCTGTTCGCAATCAAGGAAGAGTCTGTTTCCGTAGCCAAAGGGTTCATTTCGTTGAGGGATTTGGAGGAATTCGGACAGCGGAAGCGAGAGGTTACTTCCAAGGACGGGGCGGAGTCGATGCCGTTCCATGTAGGAGTTCTTGCCAATATGGACTACCGAAAGGGAATCGACAGGTTCCTCTGCATTCTTTCAGAGCTTCCTGCCCGCATTGGAGCCAGCCAAGTCAAATGGACTTGGTGTGGGAAAGGGGCAGAGTTTTACGAAAAGCTCGTTCCCCGGAGCTTTACCGGAAGGGTATCTTTCATTGGTCCGACCTCCACCCCCTGGAAGCATATCTCCGGAGTTGATCTTCTGTTCAGTTTTGCCCGAGAAGACCCTTTCCCATTGGTTAACCTGGAAGCGCTTGCCAGAAAGATTCCGGTCGCCGGAATCCGAGGCTCGGGAGGAATCGATGAACTGGAGGAGGAAGGATATGCCGTCACCTGTCCTTTTGAGACAAGTGCAATCATCAAGACTCTAGAGGGGTTCACGGAGGGAGAGAATCAGTTTCCCGAAAAGCCCTTTCTTTGGTCGACCGAACAGGGGGCGCCCAAGATCATTGAAATCGCCAACCGCTTTATGGACAGAAGCCTTCTTGCCAGGCTTTTCTCTCGAAGACCCCGTTTCGACTTTTCATCGATAGGGCCAATGGATGCGGAGGAAGTTCGCGGGGAGAAAGCGTCATGTTCTTATGACGAATTCGTCTTGACCGGCGAAGGCGCCAGGCTGCGTTCAAACGACTGCTTCTCAGGCCAAGCCGAGCTGCTTTTTTCCATTATCGTCCCCATTCACAAGCCCGAGCTGAAGCTTTTGCTCAGGGCAATCGATTCGGTGAAACGGCAAGTTTACGACAAGTGGGAACTTGTCTTGATTGACGACGCATCAGGTGACTCGCGGCTTACCGAGAGCCTCAACGAACTGAAGCACGAGGATTCCAGGATCAAGGTTCATCCTCTTCCAGATAACCGGCATATATCGCTCTGCACCAATCATGGCGTCGAATCCTCTTGCGGGTCATGGCTCGCTTTCCTTGACCAGGATGACGAGCTTCATCCCAATGCCTTGTCTTCGATCGCCTCCTTTCTGAACCGAAACCCGGAGGCCCGAATCGTTTATACGGACGAAGACAAGATCGATGGCGACGGCCAGAGGTTTGACCCCTATTTCAAACCCGACTGGAATCCTCGCCTCCTCCTCTCGCAAAATTACTTTTGTCATCTCGTGGCAGTCGACAGAAACCTCTTTGATGAATTGGGCGGTATGCGCCAGGGTTTCGAGGGTGCTCAGGATTGGGATTTTTGCTTAAGAGCGACCGGTCAAATCGAAGACCACATGATAGGGCACGTTCCGGAAGTCCTTTATCACTGGAGGGCCCATTCGGGCTCTACCGCTCTCTCCCTTGATGAAAAAGGCGACTGGGTTGCGGAAGCCCAGGAAAAAACCGTTCGTTCTCACATCGAGCGAGTTGGAATGAGAGGGGTTGCGCGCAGAACCTTTGGCGAGCATTGGGAAATCGTTCATTCATCCGGCTCGGAACAACCCAAGGCATGCCTTGTGTATTTCGGTCCCCCTCCGGATGCCCGCAGGCAGGAGATCATGGAAGCCACTTTGGAAAAAACAAATTTTCCGGTTTTGGATACCTTGGTGCCTGGTGATTGGGGGTCTTCCCTGATGGATGGCTACGAGATGCCCGAACTCAACCAGAAACTGGAAGCCTACCAAGCTCTCGTCTTCATTCGCCCCGAGATTGAGCCCATTCATTCGGATTGGTTGGAAAGGCTTTTTTCTCACGCTTTGGAAAACGGAGCCGGTATGGTTGGTCCCAAGCTCATGCATGCCGCATCGAGCCGAGTTATTTCGGCGGGAATGATCCATCGGGACGAAAAGCTGGCCTCGCTTTACGAATCGCTTCCCTATGATTTTCCCGGCGACAAGTACAGGGCTTTGCTTGCCCAAAACATGACTTTTCTTCACCCCTCGGTTCTAGCCGGAAAGACGGAGGAAATTTTGCGTTTTCTGGAGGGAGACGAATTGTCTGCGGTCAGTTTGTCGAAATTGTGCGAACGGCTCAGCTTGGCCGGTCGGAGAAACCTCTATCTTCCCTCGGTTTGTTGTTATTTTCACCAAAGAGCCAGGGCCTTCTTTACCCGCAGTGAGGATATTCCCTATGAGAATTCTTCTGGTTCCGGTTGGCATGATCCGGTTTTTAACGAGAACCTATGCCTCGAAGGCGGAATGCCGTTGCCCCGAGCGGGGGCAATGTCTTAAGAGACGGCTGAGCCTGAGTTCAAATGATAGTCAGCATACATATACCCAAGACGGGCGGTTCATCCTTTGCGAAGGTATTGAAGGAAGTCTACGCCGACAAACTCTGGGTGAACTATGACATGCAATGGAAATCCGAAACTTCCCCAAGGGCCTCTATTCCAGATGATACGCAGTGTCTTCACGGCCATTTTGAATTTGATGCGTTTGACTCGGCTTATCCAGGGGCTTCCAAGATAACTTGGTTGAGGGACCCCGTTGAACGGACTATCTCTCTTTATCGCCACATTATGAGTCGGCCCGACAGGCAAAACGATCTAATCATGGATATTTACCGGAAACGTCCTACGTTGGTTGAGTTTTCAGGCATTCCCTGGGTTTGTAATCAGGCCCTGAACTATTTGGGCGGATCTCGCCCTTGCGATTATGGGTTCGTCGGGTTTCTCGAGACCTTCCCGGAGTCCCTCAAGCTATGTACGAAGCTTCTAGGATGGAATAGCGTGCCTAGGCCGGTTTGGGAGAACAAGGGGAAGGGGAGGGATGACTTCGATCTTATCAAAGAGGACAGGCAATCCATCATGCAAAACAACAAGGAGGAGTACGAGTGGAGGGAGGAGGCGAAAAGGCTTTTTTCTCCGAAATAGAAATGACGGTCTTGAATAAATTACGGAGAGTCTTAGCCAAGATTTCAGGCAGGAATTACGTGGAGGATTTCGTTCGCGTTTATCCCAACGAGCTCGTGTACAACGAAAAGGGTGAGAGCGTTTCCTACACGTCCGAACACCACAGCAACTTTTTGAACCACTGCAAATTTTATGAATTTGCCTCTCAATACCTTAACAAGGGTAAGAGCGTTGTTCTCGATGCGGGTTGCGGCAGTGGCTATGGAACAAAGATTCTCAAGGAGGGTGGAGCCGCGGAAGTCCATGCCTTCGATCTGTCCTCCCACGCGATCGAATTCGCTCATAAAAACTTTTCGGATTTTGCGAACTTTCGCACCTGTGGAATTACGGATCTTGCGGTCTATGAGGGGAAAGAATTCGATCTCGTCACCTGCAGCGAAGTGCTCGAGCATATCAAGGAATATGGTCGGGAACGGGAAGCGCTGATACAGCTGCGCAAAGTCATGAAACCAGGGGGCATGCTTGTTCTTGGAACCCCCAACGACGAGATGCTTCCCAATCATGGTTTTTCCTTCAGGGAAATGGAAGACCTCTTGAAGGAGGTTTTTTCACAATACCTTATCCTTGAAAACGCCCTGTTGCCTCCGTCTCAAAGGTTGCACTTGTGGGAAAACAGGCTTGCTGCCGGTGACACGGGCTTTTGCGTAGCCCAAGAGATCAACTTTGACGAAACGGTTTGCGATGAAGCCATCTCCTCCGAGATCTGCAAGCCCGGGCGCGAAGCCGGTGAGTTCGAGCGCAATGGCATAAAGGTGAATACCCAAAATTTGCACAATACTCATTCTTGGGTCGTCCTCGCAATGCCCTGAAGGCTTGCCCCACGACCCTCCGAGGACAACTAATGAAAACGAACGAATTCAGGGAATTTTGCAGGGCGCGACCCGACAAGCAGAACATACTCGATGTTTTCAAGGGCAAATGGATATGCGAAGTGCCCGTTGAGAGCGGACTTTCGACCGGTGGCAAGGTGAATGCCTTCGAGGATGCCAGAATCGAGTGGCTGCTGGATGCCTATGGAGAAGTGCGTGGAAAATCAATTCTTGAGCTAGGTCCTTTCGAGGGAGGACACGCCTACATGCTGAGCAAGCTTGACCCGACCCGAATCATATCAATAGAGGCCAACGTTTCCTGTTTCTTGAAATGCCTTTGCATCAAGGAGGCCCTGGATTTAAACAATGTAGAGTTTTGCCTTGGGGATTTCAATGAATACCTTCCTGGTTGTGAGCGAAGGTTTGATTTGGTTCTGGCTAGCGGAGTTCTTTATCACTCGAGCGATCCAATATCTTTGTTGGAGTCGGTTTGCAGGGTTTCGGACAACTTGTTCATTTGGACGCATTATGCCGATCCCGATCGAATGGAATCCAATCCCAATCTCAAGAACAAGTTCGGCCCCTTGCAGCAAGATTCTTTCAGGGGTTTGGATTACGGGTTCTTCGAGCAAACCTATCAATATGGCGTGACGGACGAGGAATTTTGCGGTGGTACGGGAAAGACTTCGAGATGGTTGACCAAAGACGCTATCGTCAGTGCCCTCAGACACTTTGGTCATCAAGAGGTACGGTTCGGTCCCGACGACGTCAATCATCCGAACGGACCCTCGACGTGCCTGTTTTCAAGACAGATCTAGCCTTGCGCCCGGATGGTCTTGATGCGTTGGTAGAGCTTGTAGTCAAATGAGGTAAGCGACTTGGTCATTTCCCTGAGGACGGGAAGCAAAGACTCGTCGCGAACAATCTTCGGATTACTTTTGTTCTTATGAGGAATGGCATCCGTGGATGCCTCGAAGGGTAGCCTGTCGATGAGCGCTCGCATCGAATGATCGTAATCATCGAAAACACCGACGTAGTCGAATTGATCCGCGGTTTCCATTGCTTTTTGGCAGTCGACTTCCGAAACGCTCTTATAATCGTCGGGATCCGAGAAATACCTGACCTGACGGTTGTCGAAAATACAGACTGCTTCACTAGGCATGTCCTTGAAAAAAGCCTCCATGGAGGCGAAGTCGTTGAAATCGGTCTCGGACATGATTCTTGAAACCCGTTGAGTTTCAGGGGGCACTTTCAAGAATACGGTCGGTTTGAAGAATAGGTTCCTAGTCCACGAAAGATGGGACAATAGATGGTCGAAGGGATCCCTTACGAAAGTAATCAAGTTCCAACCCGAGGGCTTCCCGAAAAGATGCCTCACTCTAGGGAAGGGTATATGGCCGGACACGTAGGTCTTCCCCTCGAGAAATTCGGGGCCGATAATCGACGGATCTAAGTTTTCCATGTGCTCGACGTATTGTTCTTGAGTCCGGGATTGCCTGAACAGGTGATTAACGGATTCTCCCCCTGTTTTGGGAATATGAAGGAAAAAGACTTTTTCGAATGAACTCATCTCTGTGAAACTTTAACATCCTTTTTTGGCTAATTTGAAATTTTGTCGAATAGAAAGCAAGAAGCTCTGCGACAAAGATTGCCAAAAAAAAGGGACCGTACGAGTGTACGGTCCCTTGAAGCTATTGCTTTTTAGAGGGGATAAAATTCTCACCTCGG
>JAYOII010000097.1:0-9697 GCA_038118685.1 Opitutia bacterium | reverse complement strand
ATTGTGTTCTTGTCCAAAGATCCAGGGGGATTCATATTTCAAGGGTGAAAATAATTTCTGGTTTCCCTCTCTTGATTTTGCTTGGATGCATGGGTTGCTCCCATTTGGGAAAGAACGGAATGGAAGAGGTTGCTCTCAGAGAGAACAAACTCAAGGAATCCTGGCAAGGAAATCGGATTTCAACTTACGAATACCTTTGCTCTTCAATCGACCTTGCTCGCGACAAAAGCGAAATTCGCTTCAGGCAACACAAGTCCCTCCTGACCCGTTACCCCAAATGGGTTCCCGGTTTGCATCCGAGACCTGATGCAAAATTGAGAAGCAACATAGTGGAAGCCTATGCCGAAGGCAGGATTAGCGACTCGGAACATGAGAATTTGATGAAGCAAGTCTCCGTTCTGTTGGATCGCTGGGGAGAGCAAAGGAGGATTCTGATCAAAGAGCGGTTTAAGTTAGGCTATCCAAGATAATCGTTGAAACCTTTGGAATTGGCGATTTGATGATCGGTTTATGCCTTTGCTCAAAATACAGCTCTCCCTTCCCGAAATATCAAAGACTTCCTCTTGTAATGTCAGAATCGAAGGCACCGAAGTGCTTGCAGGCGCATTAGGAAAGTCTTCTGATTTTGTGATGGTTATCGTTGAGGAAGACATGAATGCCTCATTCGGAGGAAACCTGACCGATCCATGCGCCTATTTGGAGGTCAAGAACGTGGGCGAACTCTCCCCTGAAATTACGGGTGAACTGAGTCGAAGGCTCGGTGAGTTGGTGCAAAAAGAATTCGGAGTTCCCCTCAACCGAATTTATATCGAGTTCCAGGAGTCGAAAAGACACCTTTGGGGATGGTCAGGCAAGACTTTTGCTTAGCAACTCAAGGTTTTCCGGATTTATTCCATAAAATAACCAAGTTGTGAGTTTGGCGTCCGGCGGCAACGATTTCGGGCTTTCCATCCCCGTTCAGATCACCGACCTTCAGGTCCTCTACCGCAATTTCTTTTGAACTGAGCCTAAATTCCTTCCAATTGCGAAAGGTCTTGTCTTCTGGCACGAAGAGTTTGAGCCCAGGCTCCCCACTAGGTCTCATTGCACGCCAACCTGCGACAATTTGATCATAGCCCAATCCGAGGAAGTCCCCCGTTCCAAGGGCGTGACCATCATTCAGGGTCGTGTCCAGCACTACTCTTTCCCAAGCATCTTTGACCTTCAGGTAACAGGCCACAACCGAGCCATGGCGCGGTTCGATCGTAGTAACGAAATAATTCCCTTGGGCATCCTTTCCGTCCCGGACCTCCCCACCGAAAGGTTTCGCAACAAGCTTTGCAATCCACTTTTCTTTTCTTTGATCGATCAACCAAGTTCCTTCCATTCCGGTTATCAGAATCTCCTCTTCATCGTCCGAGTCCCAATTCACGGGATGAAAGTTATGGCTGTTATGGAGGAAATCGCAAACCAGGGTCGTTTCCCATGGACTTTTTTCGGGCGAGTCCGGGATTTGATATGCGAGCACTTTGAGCGGAGCACCGGCGTTGTTCTTGTTGCCCCGACCGTGAAGAGGTTTGACCATTAAGTAGAACGCTCCGCCCTTGCCCTTGACCCAATGCATCCGGTGAGTGGTTGGTTCATGGGGGAGGGGGTGATGACTCCAAATTCCTTTGCCCGATTTGTTGGGAGAAAGATAAAAAACCGCACCACTCTGAAGAGTATCTCCGGGGTTCCACTCTCCCCCCATGGCAAGTTCCGCCCTGCCGTCTCCATCTAAATCACGAGCGGTCAGGCAAACGTGATCACGCTTGGTCAGGTGGTTTACGACGATATGCTTTTGCCAATGGGGGTTCTCGTACCAAGCGACCTTGTCCTTGTCTACAAGAAGAATGTCCGTCTTCCCATCTGCATTCATGTCAGCCAGTTGAATCCCGTAGCCAATGCCAACTTTGTCGTCGATGGTTTGCATTTGGAACTTCGGGGACTTTCCGCAGAGTGAAACCGCGGATAGGCAAAGGGCAAAGAGAACAGTTGTTTTCATAAATGCCTTAAAGATTGATCTTTCCGCAAGTACAATCCTTAAGTCAACTCCTAGAAGATTTATCGATTGACCATGCCTTGTTGATTCGAAGCCCAAGAGTGCTTTGCTTATCTTTAGACTTTGCAAATCGACCATCTCTTTTCATGATGCCAAGATGAGTTTTCATCCACTTTTCCTGATTTCGACTATTGGGTGTGTGTTTCTTTCGTCCTGCTCCCGGGAAAGTGGTGAAGAAACAGCGGGTGAGAAGAGAAAGACAGCCAACCCTTCGACTTCGAATGCAAACTCGATCCATGAACCAGGAGCTCGGTTTCAGTCGAATGAGTCCAATTACTCGGTTGACCTGTCGTCCCAGGTCGCCGTTTCGATCGACCAGGCTAGCTTTTCGGAGGCGATCGACTTGAACGAAAACGGGCAATGCTTTGACAAGCAAACGGGCAGGGTGATCGAAGGGCAATACAGGATCTTGTCACAAAGTGGCGATCTCCTGTCGTCGTCGTCTTTCCGAAACGGGTTTTATCACGGGAAAAGAGAGGATTACCATGAGAATGGGGTGACGTCGATTTCCTCAAATTTTTTTTATGGGAAAAAGAACGGCAAGGAGGAATGGCGTGCTGAAAACGGAATCAAAACCTATGAGGCAAACTTTAGAGAGGGTTTGATCGATGGAATTGAGACGACGTGGAATGAAGATGGACAAGTTGTCTCAAAATACCGTTTCGAGGAAGGGAAATTGGTCGAACGACTCATTGAAAACGGAATAACCGTCAGCCAATGAGTGAAAACAGTTTGTGGAGCAGCAAAGGGGAAGGGATATGAATGCCTTTTGCCTCTTCGTTTAAACAAGCCTTTGACCGAAGCGACAATCTTTTGCGGAAGGATGTCCGAAACTTGACAGTTTGCCCTGTAGCGAGTCCAATGCCTTGCGTGAAGATTTCCACTATACTATCAACGCTTCTTGTTTTGTTTTTCAGTTTGGCCAACGCTGAACCAGAAACCGTCGTGGTTCCCGTGAAAGAAGTTCTTCAAGGGATCGAAAAACCCAAACCCATCATGGTTCTACCTGTGCCCGATCAATCGGGAAGGAACCTTCTTGTGCTTCAGGGCGGTAAAATTCTCCTTTTGAGCAAGAGCCTCGAACCATCGACTTTTCTTGATATGACCGGCGAGAAGATGATCGACAATTCGTTCGAGGAAGGCTTGCTCGGTATGGTCTTCCATCCGAAGTTCCCCAAGGACAAAAGGTTCTTTCTGTATCACACGCTTCAAAACCCCAAGCGATCGGTCTTGGTTGAGAGGAGAATTGATGATCTTGGCAAATTGAGCGTCGATCCTTCGCGAGCTCGTGTTTTGCTGGAGATCAGTCAACCGTACTGGAATCATAATTCTGGAATTCCGGCCTTTGGTCCTGATGGCTTCCTGTACCTGTCGACTGGAGACGGGGGCAATGCCAACGATCCGCACGATTTTGGCCAAAACACCTTTTCTTTGCTTGGGAAGGTCCTGAGAATTGACGTAAATTCCAAGTTTGGAGACCTGAAATATGGAATACCCAAGGACAATCCGTTCGTAGGCAAGCCAGGATTCAGGTCCGAAATCTGGGCATTGGGACTGCGTAATCCTTGGATGCTGCATTGGGATCTTCTTACAAGCACGCTTTATTGCGCGGACGTTGGTCAGCATCAGAAAGAAGAAGTCAACCTTATCCAAAAAGGGGGGAACTATGGGTGGAGTTACCGGGAAGGCACCCAAGCATTTGACTTGAAAAAACGAAGTTCCCCCGAAGGGATTGAGTTTGTTGACCCGGTGTTCGAATACGACCATACGCACGGAACGAGCATAAGCGGTGGAAGTGTCTACAGAGGAAAATCCAACTCAAAGCTCCGTGATCATTATGTGTTTGGAGACTGGGGGACCGGGAAGTGTTGGGCTGTTAAAGTTTCGAAAGGCAAAGTTGTCTCTGAAAAAAACATCATCTTCACCAAAGGGGGCGAAGAGTTGAACGCCGGCTTCAAATTCGTAAAAGGGAAACCCAAAAGTTCTTTCAAGCCCGTGAATTTTTGCCAATTGGATTCAGGAGAATTCGTGGTTCTTGATTGGAGTGGCGTGGTTTATTCGACTCACTTTGAATGACGAATGCCTGCTGAATCAATAGAGGAACTCGAAGAAGAAGAGACAAAAGTCCGAGGAAAGTCGCACCTTCATGAACTGGAGCAGCGATGGCAGGTGGCTCTCTCCGAGGCCACGGGCGATGCCGAAGTAGAATACTTGGTTCATCATAATCGCTTCAGAATAAGAAACATTACAAGTCTAAGAAAAAAAAGACCCGGCATTCTATTGGGTTATATTAACGACTCTCACTTTCCTAATTTTCAAACCGTTGAAATATTAAAAGTCGCGGATATCGTCTCTCTTAGCTTGAAAGAAGATTCCTCTGATGAAGTAGACCGTGTTTCTTATCACTTGACCAAAGACGACATGAATGCAATTCGGAAAAGGCTTCCCAGAGGTTTCACTCCCTCTTTTTTTTGGGATATGCAAGCGGTACACGGTCATGTTCATCCACGCGGACTGTCTTGCGCCCCATTCCCTTCCGTAGCAAGCATCTGCCATGTACAACAAGGCCCGGCCGTCAAAACGATTTGCGAAATGTTTGATTTCGTACTGCCTGTAGGAAAGGTCTTTTCCGGTGCGGTTTCTTATGGGAAAGCTTCCGTTTTGAATCTTCCTTTCGGTTTTAACTGGGCATCGTTCCACCGTTGGTTCAAAAGTATCGAAAAATCGAGAGACATAGATGTCTCCATTACTTTTTCTGATTCGTCGAATCCGGTTTATCACCAGCTTCGGAATCAAGTCCTTTCGCTTGCATCGGAACTCCAAAAGAAATGGGCAGGTCGTTTTCGAATTGAAATCAAGTCTGACCTATCCAAAGAACATTACAGGGATTTGCTACAAAGAAGCAAAATCTCCATTAACGTTGTTGGTATCAACGGCCCCTACAACTACAGAAGTTGCGAGATAGTGAACGCGGGAGCTTTGCTTTTCCAGGCAAATGTGATTGAGAGTGGATTGCCTGTGGATCATGAAGGCATCCTTGAGGAAGGAAAGGATTTTGTTTCTTTCTCCCTCGACAACCTCGAAGAACGTTTGCTCGAGTATCTCGAAAACGAGGAAATTGCTTCGGGCATGGCCTCATCGGCATTCCGTAGAATTAAAGAAAAGTATTCCTATGAGGAATTGGCTAGTTCGTTGACGAACGAAATCTCGAAAGTTCCTTTCAAGAGAGAGTCCTCTTCATTGGATCAAGATGATTTCTTGCTTGGAAACTTTCTTTGGCAGCAACATCAAAATGAGGATACGCGCCTTCTTGGAGCTGCATTCATCGGTCAAACTCTTGTCCGGTGTAGGGATGATTTGAGGTTTTTCTCAAACTGTTTGGCCATACTTCCGGAGCTGATCAAGGCCTTGGGGTTTGATTTCCTGAAGAATGCAATCTTCAGTCGCAATCCCGGTTTGGCCGAATCTCTTGATCCTTCCAACCTAAAGCAGATTGCCGTGCAGTTGTTTACCCTCAAGGTCGATCATGTGGCGACTTGTTACAACTTCCTTTCTCTCTCTTTGGAGTTGCGATGGAGCCCCCCTGAAACTCTTCGCCCCATCGCCGAGCAGGCTTTTGTCGGCAAGCAATGGCCAAGCTTTTCGCCCGATTGGGTTCTGAGGCCATGCGGCTCAATTCATGATATGGATTCTAGTGAATTTAATGAATTGCGCTATCAACATTTCCATCTTCCGCTTCTTAAGGCTTCGAATAAAGAACAAGAATGGATTGTTTATCGAAATTATCTCTTTGCTCTCTTGGGTATAGAAGCTTCTTGATTCTTCGAAAAATGAAATTTTCGGAACAAAAATTTCCCGTTTTGCTCCGAGGAGCTTGGTTTGGCATGAACAAGGCGTTCCGAGGAAAACTTGAAAGAAGTTCGATCACTCCTGTTCAGTATACGGTTTTGCGGAATCTAGTTGAAGGGGAGGGGAGTGTTCTTAGTCAACAGTGCTTGGCAAACGCCCTTTGCACCAACAAGAACAACTTGGCTGATCTTCTTAATCGCATGGAAGAAAAAAAACTGATCAAGCGACGTGACAATAAGGTGGATCAAAGAAACAAGAGTGTTTCAATTACCGAAGACGGTATGATTGAATTTGTTCGCGCCCGCGAACAAGCTTGCTCTCTTCAAAGTGAAATCCTTTCTTGCTTCGGAGGAGAGCAACGGGATTTTCTTCTTTCCTGTTTTAGCCGCATCAATGATCGCCTTGAGCAAATTTCCTGATTCACGGGGCCGGATTCAATGACGGATGTTTTTTCAGAGGAAAAACGATCCTATGTAATGAGCCGTGTTTCATCCAAGGACACGAAACCCGAAAAGATTGTCCGGAGCTTCCTTCATCGGGCGGGGTTCCGTTTTCGTCTTCATTCTCCCGGTCTTCCCGGGAAACCCGACTTGGTCTTGGCCAAATACAAGACCGCTATCTTTGTTCACGGTTGTTTTTGGCATCGCCATCCAGGATGCAAAAGGACTACGACTCCCGCAACAAGAAGGGAATTTTGGGTGGAAAAGTTCAAGAAAAACGTAATACGCGACAACCACAACTATCAGAAGCTCAAGGAGCAAGGTTGGGAAGTGATTGTCGTTTGGGCATGCAAGCTTGAAAAAAAACATAGCCGTGATGAAGAACTGAAAAACTTGTTGAGAAACCTAAATCAATTTCACGGATCAAGGAGACGATTATGCAAAAAAAAGCAGATTCCTTGAGGCTCGGGGGAGAGAAATATGCTTAATCTTCGCTTACGTAGGGAGCATCGAGGCCTTGGCCCAAGTTTTCCAATTCCAAACTCATGCCGGAAAGACTTTCTTTAATTGACGAGGCTCTGGATACAAGTCCGTTGATTCTGTGGTCCAATGACCTTTGTTGTGTTTCCACGGCAAGACGGGGGCTCGCCCCAGTTGGCATGACAGCGGTTCTGCGCTCACCGACGTTCGGCCAAAAGAACCCCCCGAAAGTCAAGGCGATCCCGATCGCTGCATAGTAAGAACCAAAGGAATCGCTAAACAAACTTGCCGCAATTGTCCCAAGGCCGACAAGAAGGAGGATTTTGTTTGAGCCAAAGGTGAACTCCCTCTTCGTAGTGGATTTGGAAGGGTTCCTGAAATCCTCAAGAATTTTTTCTTTCAGTAGAACCAAATCTTCCACCTGTTTTGCGATATCGGTTGCTTCTTCGCTCAGGTTGTCATGCTCCGACTCCATTCGGCGACGTTTTTTCGTTGCCGCCTCGCTGTCCAATTTCCACTGTTCGATGACCTCTTCCACGAAGCCGTCCCTGGGGGATCCTCCACCGACCTCCATGAATCGCTGAGTGAGCAACTTCGCATCCGGGTTTAAGCTCATCTGTTTGCCTGAAAAAGCGATTTGTTCTTCGTGGCTGTCGATAAATGAAAAAACCTCAGATGCTTCTTCCTCCGGAAACAATTTGCGGCACAAATCCCGAGTGAAAGAGTCGAGCGCCTGAAGGTGGATCGGGATCCAATGTGTCTCGGATTCGGGGAAAATTGCAATGAACGCATCGACGATGGTGGCGATTACGTTGAGTCGCTCGGCTTCCTCGGGGTTGTCTTGCCTGTGGAATTCTTGAATTTGATCCCTGACTTCCTGGTTGATGATCAAGGAACCGTCAGATTCCTGCTTGGCAATGCTTTTTTGTCTCTTCAGCCAATTGTAACTGAAAGCTGCATCCCGAGGAGAGCAAAGAAACTCCAAATTGTAACGATTGACGCGACTGAAATAAGAAGCAAAGAGCAGATGCTGAAATTCTTCTTCGGTGAAATCGGAGAAGTGAGGAAGTGTTTTTTTTGTCTGTTCTGACATAATTGGAACCTTTGCTTTTGGTAAGGTAGTGGATTTTTTGAAGATATTCAACAATTTCAATGGATTGCCTTTGCTTATTTCTCTTAACTCGGCTCCGGCCATTGATTGAAAGCCGTACAGGCTTGCCAAGGTTTCACACTGAGCCGAATCAAGTGCCTTAAGGGGTAAAGACTGGACGCGCTCAAAGCCAAACCGATCGAAAATGTCCTGCAGCGAATCCCGGTGATCTTGTGAGGAAAAAAGAAAACTGGAATGCTTGAACAAGCCCGATGCGCGAATGGCCATGTTGAAAGGTCCGGTAAGCCAATCGATCCCATCCCCCGAATATTTATCCAAATCATCGAGAATGAGGACGGGATACACCTCCTTTGGCGAAACCTGATTTTCGGACAGAACTTGCTCAAGAGTTTGTACGAAAGATTTGGCCAGTTTGCTTCTCCATTCTTCTTGATTTTCGTCACGAACAAGACTTCGTTCGAATGAAATGACCAACCTTCCCCATTTTCGGCCAAATTCATTGAGTGAAGACTGAACCTGATCGTTGCTGCCTCTTGCGGATCGAGCCAAGGATGCCGTAAAGTTCAAAGGGTTGGAAAAGGCCAAGCCTTTGTGCGAAAGACATAAGTGAATCTTCTCCAGACCTAGGATTTGTGTTTCGGTTTTTTCCAGCAAGGCGGATTTGCCCATACCTTCCGAACCATGAACCAAGGCAGCCCTGAGACTTCCTTCCGAGGAAAGGCTTCTTGTCAAGAAGGACAGCTCTTTGTTTCTGCCTATGAGTTGGTTTTTCATGTGCTTGCAACGAAATTTTAAGCGGCGGTCGTTCCCCTCCCGCACCTTTTGGGGTGCGGGAGGAGCAACCGATAAGCCTTTGACTTACGCGATCAAGATCGAATGCTTGGGAACTTGAGCAAATCAAGTACGACTTCCATGCTCAGGTTGGATTGAGCCAATGCGGCGGCTCCCGCCTGATATTGCAAGCTGTACTTCGAGTAGTTCAGTGTTTCCTCGGCTATGTCGGCATCCATGATTCTGCTGTTCGCTGCCTCAAGACTGACCGACTTGGTCTGCAGGTATTCCGATGCAAACCCCAAGGTGGATGCCTTTCCTCCGCTTTGAGCTCGAAGACTGGCGATTTGCTCGATCGCATTAGTGATATCGGTCGATGAGATCATATGGTCGGCATTAGTACTGTGTATACTTAGAGCTTCTCCTGCAGCGGGTGCACTATCAACCGTACCAGCAGAAGTTGCCAGAAAGCTTCTGCCTGCTAATCCAGTAGAGATTGACAATCCTTGGGCATAATCGAGGTTGCTCAACGTAATGGATGAACCGGAAGCCCCTTGGGCCGACGTGTAGATCGTGCTGGCAGATTTGTGATTACTGTCCGAACTAAACAGGCTAACGCCATTCAGTTGCTCGCTTCTCAAACCATTAAGTTGCACTTGTAGTTCGCGAAACTGTCCCGCGTAGATTGCTTGGTCAGCTGCCGTAGCGTTTGCATACTTACCCTGAAGAGAACTCATCTCGGTTAGTATATCGCCTGCGGACTTTAATGCACTGTCCTGTACTTCCGTAAAAGACTTTGCGTTTTCAATGCTTGATTGCACTGCCCTGGTGATACTCAGTTCGTTCTGCAGTCTCATGGAGGACGCAAGTCCTCCGGGGTCGTCGCCTGAGCTGAGAATCCGCTTTCCGCTTGAAATCCTTTGCAGGCTTTTATCCATGAGGGACTTTGTCTGGCTGAGGTAGTGC
>JAYOII010000096.1:0-9715 GCA_038118685.1 Opitutia bacterium | reverse complement strand
CTTCGGCCGCGACTTACGGAGACGGGACCAGCGGCATGGACGACCGGGACGAGGATCTCGAGAAGTTCCAGCCCCTCAATCTTTACGGTTGGTCCAAGCACAAGTTCGATCTCTTGGCCCGCGACGAGGGTTGGTTCGAGAGCATTACGGGGCTCAAGTACTTCAACGTCTACGGCCCCAACGAGGAGCACAAGGGAAATATGCGCTCGGTCGTAAGCAAGGCCTATGAACAAATCGCCAAGACGGGACGGATGACCCTGTTCAAAAGCCACCGGCCCGAATATCGGGACGGAGAGCAAAAAAGAGACTTTCTCTACGTCAAGGACGCGGTCCGCATGACCCTTTGGCTAGCCGAGAACGAACAAGCCACGGGCCTCTTTAATTTGGGAAACGGAACCGCCCGCACTTGGCTCGATCTCGGCAATTCGATCTTCTCCGCCCTCGGGCAAGAATCGAACGTCGATTTCATTGACATGCCGGAGATCCTCAGGGACAAGTACCAATACTTCACCGAAGCGACGATCGACAAGCTCCGGTCTTGCGGATATCGAGACAACCTGTTCTCCCTCGAGGAAGCGGTCAGCGACTACGTCACGGGCTACCTGGTCCCCGACCGGCGTCTCGGGGCTTGATCAACCGGCCTTGTACCGGTGGGGAAAGGCCGACCGGCAAGCTTGAATCAGTTCGCCCATTTTTTGAGGCACAATGGCCTGCTTGGGGTCGTCGCCGATGCCCCTCTGGGGATCCACGTGGGATTCGATGCAAAGTCCATCCGCGCCATAAGCGATAGCGGCCAGCGAGCAGGCCAAAACATAGTCCGAATGACCGACGCTGTGGGAAGGATCGACGACCACCGGCGCCCAAGTGCGATTCTTCAGCAAAGGAGTGATCGATTCGTCGGGGTGATTGCGATAACCGTCCAAGGGAGGCGTAGTCCCACGAGGGCAAAGCATTACGTCGGGGTTTCCTTCGGCCACGATATATTCGGCCGCTGCGATGAACTCATCCGGCGAGGCCATGTGCCTCCCCCGCTTGAGAAGAACGGCCGAATGGGTTTCGGCAGACCTTTTCCCAATTTGCTTGAGAAGTGAATAATTTAGAGCGTTACGGGTTCCCACTTGAAGAACGTCGACTTTGGCTTCGAGGGCCAATTCGAGTTGCTCGGCATCCATGACCTCGACGTCGATAGGCAGACCGGTCTCTTCGCGGGCCTGCAGAATAATTGACAAAGCCTTGTTGTCACCCTGATAGGAGTAGGGATTCGTACGGGGTTTCCAAACCCCGCCCCGCAAGGCATCGACTCCGGCCTCTTTCAGGGCGTGAGCGGTTTCCAAATAAAGGCTTGGATTGGCTGGATCGATCGTGCACGGACCGCCGATGACAAAGGGCGCATCCTTGCCGACTTCGGTCTCTCCCATTCGCACGATGTGATCGGACAGACCCGACCGCCGGTCCATAAGCTTGTAGCTGGACTCGATCATGTCGACTTTGCGGATGTAGGGAAGACCTGCAATCCTCTTGAACATGAGGGCGTGATTCTCATCCCCCAAGATGGCGTAGACGCAACGGTTCCGCCCGTTGATTTCGAGAATCGAGCACTCGAATTCCTGAGCGATCCCCTCTATTTCCTTGAGTTGCGTCGGTTGAAGCTTTTCGGCTTTGGGAATAATCATAAGCTTTTTCTTTTCTCATTTCACTTGCCGTTTAGCAAGCTTGACCCGATTAAAACTTTCTAGAAGAAGAGGACAAATTGAGTTTTAAAAGGCATTTAAGCATTTCAATTCTTTGGGTTTGGGATAAAATGACGCACAAGATGACAAGCATTGATCGGCTCGCTTTATCCATTCCTTTCTTTCTGATTGGGATGACGGTTCTTGGCAAAGAATCGAAAAGCGTTCTGCCCGACCGGATCGAAGTAGTCGGGATAGAACTCATCAAGGTCAACCCGGGAAACTTTACCATGGGCTTGAAGAACCTTCATCCTGCCATTGAGCCTTATGACGGGCCGAGAAGAGTGGAGATTACCCAGCCTTTTTACCTTGCGGTCAACGAGACCACACAGGCGTCCTGGAATCTCCGGATGGACAAGAACCCGAGCCGCTTCAAGGACGACCAAAGGCCAGTCGAACAAGTGACCTGGAAACAAAGCATGGCCTTTTGCCAATCCCTGAACGAGGAAATCAAGAATTTCAAACCTATCCCCAAAGGAATGATTTTCAGGCTCCCTAGCGAAGCCGAATGGGAATTTGCCGCTCGCGCGGGTACTCAAAGTGTTTATTTCTTCGGGGACAAACCTGATTCAATCACCGATTACGCATGGATTTCCGAGAATTCGGGTGCCCGGACACAACCTGTCAAAAAGAAGAAAGCCAACTCATGGGGATTCCATGACCTCTATGGGAACGTCCGCGAATGGTGCTTGGACGGCTATGGGAAACGCCCTGAAAAAAAATTGATCGACCCCTTGCTCGAATGGAAGAACATGGACAAGGTGAACCGAGGAGGAAGCTGGGATTCTTGCGAAGATTGCTGCAAGACCGGAAGGAGAAGTAATTTTGGCAAAGATTATCAATCGGGCGACGTCGGATTCCGCCTTGCCCTTGGCTTTGAATTGGAAGGAATGTGATGCCTTATGAAAAATTTTGAAGTGAGAAACCCACCCCATTACGACAGGTATTTTCGCCTTTTGGCTCTTACATTCTTTCTTTTGTGCTTTCTGTCAAGTTGCGTCGAAGAACCTCCTGCGACTCCACCCGAGGAGGCTGTGGATGATCGACTCCCTCTCTCCGACTTGATCGCCCAAGAGGAATATTGGGAAGGTACCCCAACCGAATTCAAGGAAACCTTTTACAACAAGGAAGATGGGTTTGAGGAAATCTTTTGCAGGAAAGAAGGAGAGGCGCCCTTCAGCGGCCTTATTAAAATAAGGGCCCGTACCGGTTCCGTGGCCGCACTCAAAAACTATTGGTACGGAAAGCCCCATGGAGATTTCTTCGAATGGCATGAAAATGGAAACCTCAAGACCAAATCTCAATTCAAAAACGGGATGAGGCATGGTTATTTTTACGTTTGGACAAAGGATGGAGTCGTTTATTCGAGAAAGTATTTTCAGGAAGACCTCGAGGATTTTGGACGATTCGAGGATCAGGGAGCATCCGAATCAGGGAAAAGTATGGCGGCCATTGAGCTAGAGGAATGGGAAGGCCAGGGATCCGAATTTTACCAGAAATTCGCGGGTGACCCCAAGAGAGGTGGAATTATCCATATCCGCGAAACCGAAGAACTTTACACCGGAACGATTACGGCCATCGACGACAAAGGAAAAAAAGAAGCCGTCCTGAGGTTTTCGAAAGGAAAATATCACGGCACGATTTCGAAATGGAACGAGGCAGGAAATTTATGGGAAGAAGCGGAGTTTGACAGAGGCGCATTAGTCAGCTTTACGATCAAGGAAGGCAAGCCGTTCAATGCGAACGAAGTCATTGATCTGTCGAAAGATCCGTCCAACATCGAATTGCTTTTCAACGATTAGAGCGATCCGTCCAAATACCTCGCCCAATGGCACGCCAAGTGCTTGTTCATTATCATCTTCACTTTGGTCTTAGAGACTTCTCGAACAGGCTCTTCGTTTGCTTCGCTCAATGATTTGCCGTGCGGTAGCTTTCCCTTGACGGCAAAGCCTCGTGAGTACACCCCTAAAGCGAATACTGCTTGATCTTGTTTCTGAGGGTTCTGACGTTCAGACCAAGTTTTTCCGCGGCATGAGTACGGTTCCCATCACAACCGGCCAAAACCTTCGCAATGTGGCGTTTTTCGACCACCTCCATGGACTCGATCTCCGCTTGGTCTCCAGCTTCTTTTTTGCTCGTTGCTATGCTTTTCTTGGACGCAACGGGAATGGACAAATTTCCCAAACCAAGCAATTCCGCTTCAATTTTTTTGCCGGGATCGGACAGTATGACCGCTCTTTCCACCGCATTTTCAAGTTCCCGAACGTTTCCGGGCCAATTATGAAACTGAATCGCTTTCTCGCAATTCTTGGAAAAGGAAATCTCTTCTCTTCCATGGCGACGGGCATGCCTGAGCAAAAAAGTATTGGCCAAGAGAAGAATATCGTCCCCGCGGTCCCGCAAAGGCGGAACCGCAATAGGAAATACGTTCAACCGGTAGTACAAGTCCTCCCGGAAATTCCCTTTTTCCACCTCCTCGGTCAAGTCCCTGTTGGTCGTGGCTAGAACCCGAACCTTTACCTGAATGGTCTTGTTTCCCCCCACCCTTTCGAACTCCCACTCTTGCAGAACTCTAAGCAACTTTGCCTGCAAGGAAGGGGCGATCTCACTGATTTCGTCCAAAAGGATCGTCCCCCCGTCCGCCAATTCGAAACGCCCCTCGCGTCTTTCCGTTGCCCCGGTATAGGCCCCCCTTTCATGCCCGAAAAACTCACTCTCCATCAAGGTCTCGGAAATCGCGGCGCAATTCACTCTGATATAAGGTTCCTTGGACAGCATGCTGTTACGGTAAAGTTCACGGGCCACCAATTCCTTGCCCGTGCCATTCTCACCGGTAATCAAAACGCTGGCCTCGGTCTTGGCTACTTTGTCAACCAATGTCTTGAGCCTCTTGACCGGTTCGCTCTCCCCCACGATATCGGATGACCGCGAATCACTTTCCTCCACGTAATACTTGGTTACGCGCCGCATCTTGTCAAAGGACGCCACCTTGTCCACCACCACCTCGATCTGGTCGAACGAAAAGGGTTTCACAACGTAATCAAAGGCTCCCATCTGCATGCAGGATACGGCAGATTCGACCGAACCATATCCCGTCATCATGACCACCATGGGACAATCAGTCTTGGCCATGATTTCTTCCAACAGATCGGTTCCGTCTCCATCCGGCAAGCGCAAGTCTAGAAAAACAAGATCGAAGGAATCCCTTGCCAAAATTTTTCGGGCGCCCTTTAAATCACCAGTGGAAGCGACCGAATACCTCTTGTTTCGCAATTGGGTCTCAAGCGCCTTCCGAATCATCATCTCGTCATCCACCACTACTATTTTCTCAAGTGCCATCTAATGAAACATTAAAATTATGAAGGATTGTTTGTCGACCAATTACTAGGAAAAAATTACCATGTCATTTGCTTTAATTCAACTTGGCGAAAAAGCTGAAACGCTACAAATTCAAGCTAGAAGGGTTATGAGGCCCCCAAAAATCATCCCCCAATCTTTTCCATATACAAAAAGAGACTAATATTATGAAAGCCGTTATTTTGGCAGGGGGATTTGGCTCCAGAATCAGTGAGGAGTCTCACTTGAAACCAAAGCCCTTGATCGAAATAGGAGGGAAACCCATTCTTTGGCATATCATGAAAACATACTCCTCCCATGGTATTCATGATTTCATAATATGCTGTGGCTACAAGGGATACCTGATCAAAGAATACTTTTCGAATTATTTTCTTCATATGTCTGACGTAACTTTCGATTTGCGAAACAATGAAATGGAAATTCATCAAAAAAAATCGGAACCATGGAGAGTGACGTTGATCGACACAGGCGAAAGTACGCAAACTGGAGGACGAATCAAACGAATCAAAGAACATCTTGATGGTACCTTTTGCCTAACCTACGGAGATGGCTTGAGCGACATCGACATTGAGCAACTCATTGCCTTTCATCAGGAACAAAAAACCTTGGTCACCGTTACCGCAATTCAACCAGCCGGGCGCTTCGGTTCCATTGAAATATCAGGAACGAAGGCTCAAAGTTTTTTTGAAAAACCCAAAGGTGACAATCGCTGGGTCAATGGAGGCTTTTTCGTTTGTGAGCCCGAAATCCTTAATTACATTCAAGGCGACGATACTTCTTGGGAAACAGAACCCCTGGAAAATTTGGCCGCAGCTCAAGAACTATCTGTTTTCAAGCACGATGGGTTTTGGCGTTCGATGGATACCCTTAGAGACAAAGTACATTTGGAAAAGTTGTGGAATGATGGAGGCGCTCCTTGGAAATCATGGTGAATCACAACTTTTGGCAAAATCGAAAAGTCGCCGTTACGGGTCATACCGGCTTTAAAGGCAGTTGGCTTACCTTTTGGCTGAACAAACTTCAATCTCAAATCCATGGCTTCGCCCAAACACCGCAAACAAATCCATCGTTGTTCGATGAACTCGAATTAAAGTCTTCCGTTTGCCATAGACTTGCCGACATCGGAAATTTCAACGCCGTCAACGAATGGTTGAACCTAGCTCAGCCGGAAGTAATCTTTCATCTTGCAGCCCAACCCCTTGTAAGAAGTTCCTACGTGAACCCACTTCAGACTTGGCGAAGCAATCTTTTGGGGACCTTGAATTTGCTGGAAGCCGTAAGGATTCGCGGGCTACCCTGTGCAGTCGTGATAGTCACAACCGACAAAGTCTACGAGAACCGAAACGAACAATATGATTATCGCGAAACCGACCGTCTTGGCGCCTCCGACCCCTACAGCTCAAGCAAAGCTGCCGTAGAGTTGGCAGTTGCGAGTTGGAGGGCATCTTTTTTTGCAGCAGACACTGAAATTCGTGTCGCAACGGCAAGAGCAGGAAATGTTATCGGAGGTGGCGACTGGTCAGAGGATCGAATTGTTCCTGATTTAGTAAGAGCACTATCCGAAAATCGGCCTATTGGCGTCCGAAACCCGAATGCGATTCGTCCTTGGCAACACGTATTGGAGCCCCTTTGCGGATATTTGAATCTAGCTGAGAAACTTTTTCTTGATGAAAATACCGCATGGCAAAGTTCTTTCAATTTCGGACCAGATAGCGAGGATTGCCGGTCCGTGAAAGATTTGGTCGAATGCTCTCTTAAGCATTGGCCAGGATCCTGGAAAGACGAATCGAGCTCTCAAGCTCTGCCGGAAGCTCAATTTCTGAGTCTCAGTATAAAAAAAGCCGGTAAGAAACTAGGTTGGACACCTCGGTGGAACTTTGAAAAATCCGTCGAGCAAACAATCACATGGTATATGGACGTAATGGAAAATCGAAGGAGTGCAATTGAGGTATGCGAGGAACAACTCTTGAATTTTCAAACACAAAACCCAGTAGGGGATTAGCAATTGAGATGATGCAACAGGGAAGTCCCGAATCCTCAATCCATTATCGGTGATGAAAAAAGCGATCATTACCGGTTCGACGGGTTTGATTGGGATGGCAACCGCGAGACATTTATCGGATGCAGGCATCCATGTGCTTTGCATTGGAAGAAGAAACTTAAGCCCATCGCAAATCATGGATAGTTTTGGCGATCATTCAACTTACCTTGCCTTATCGATGGAAAGGATTTCTTCTCTGGAAAAAGAGATCGATCAAATCAAATGGGACGCGAGCAATGATTGCATTTTTTACAATTTTGCTTGGAGCGGAGTAAAATCTCTTACTGATGGCACTTTTGAAGAACAAATGAAGAATGCCGTTCATGCTGCAAACGCAGTGAAAACTGCAAGAGAAATAGGATGCTCGAAATTTGTTAACATAGGAACTCTCGAAGAAACTTTTGTCGAACGGTACCTGCAAAACAAAAACCTTCCCTATAACTTCAATCAGTCAAATTATGCTCTTTCTAAACTAGCATCCAGAAATCTTTGCAAGATGACTGCCTATCTGGAAAAGATCGACTATGTCCATTCACGTTTATCCATTCCACTCATTTCGGATTTGTCCAAAGGCACTTACGTGGCATCTACCTTGAGAAAAATTTTCAACGGAGTGCCCTATGACAAACCCACCAACAAGCAATTATTCGATATCGTACTTACTGAGGACGTAGCCAAAGCTTACTGCCTTATAGGACATCATGGTAAAAACAAGGCGGACTATTTCATCGGAACTTCGAAACCGGACACATTGGCAGGATATTTTCAAAATTTTGAGCAATGCATAAAAGGCGAAATGAAAACATGCTTTTCCCCTAACGCTTCAAGCGAGGACATTTTTGATTCAAGTCAACTCAAGTCAGATACGGATTTTGCCCCGGAAAAAAACCTTCTGGATGTAATAAAGCGCATCCGAAAGAAATGAAGAAAGCAATCGTATCGGGTTCGACGGGTTTCATCGGCGCAACCTTTGTTGAGTACCTGATCCAAAACGGAGTTGAGGTGTTGGCTTTGGGCAGGAAGGAAAAAGAACGAATATCCAAATTGAGAAAAGAAAAACTCAAAGGAGCCAATTATTTGAAACTGGACATGTCCCGAATTGGAGCCTTGGAACATGAAATCCAGGAGAGCAAATGGGATGTGGGTGAGGACTGTATCTTTTTCAATCTAGCCTGGGGCGGGGTCGACCGTCTATCGGACATGGATATCGAAGCACAAATGCAAAACGTTGCTTGGTCGATATCCGCCCTTGAAATCTCGAAGTCAATAGGATGCAGACGTTTCATTCAAGTAGGCACAATGGAAGAGGCTTTCACCCACAAATATCTAGAACTTGATCACCGCAACAATGATGAATTCAACAGGCATGTCATTTACTCAATTGCAAAAATATCTGCAAAACATGCCCTTACCGTAAAAGCTTCTGAAATCGAGATGGATTTCATATATGTGCTCCATTCCCATGTTATGGGACCAGACGATGACAAAGACTCCTTTCTTCAAGTTACTCTTCGAAAATTGATCGATGGAGATGAATTGGTCTTTTCCTCAGGAATGCAGTATTTTGACGTTATTTCGACCAAAGATTGCACTCGCGGTTATTTCTTGATCTGCACGAAGGGGATTCCCGGGGAAGAGTATTGGGTTGGCTCAGGTGAACCTCGTAGATTAAGAGAATACATAGAGCGAATGTACAAGATGTTCCCATCCGGCCAAGAAATGCAGTTTGGCAAACTTCCTTACAACGACGTTACCCTGGACCCTGAAGACTTCTCCACCGAGTTGCTTTGTAGCCATACTGGTTACAAACCATCGATGACCTACGAACAAACCGTTCGCGAGTTGCACGACAGTTTCCATGATTCCTAGGTGCTCCGTTTTCAATTTTGTTCAAGTACGTGAATCTTTTTTATCTGCCTTATTTCACCTATGCCACATTCAACGGAACTGCTTTTGAGTGATTTAATTTCAGAACGCGGTCATAGCATATGCCGAGCTTGCGGTTCCCGGGATTTAAAAAGCGTTTTGGATCTCGGCTCCCAACCACTCCCCTCTGAATACGGAATTACCGCCGAAGCGACTTTGGACACTTTCCCATTGCATATGAGAATTTGCCCGAATTGCGGCTTGGGCCAACTCGGTGAATACGTTCTGCCCGAAAGAATCTTTCACGACACTTATCCGTACCTCTCCTCTGCCAGTTCCACATGGGTCGATCATGCAAGGAAATACGCTACCCTAATGAAGGAAAAGCTCAGCCTAAACTCCGATAGCCTCGTGCTGGAGTTGGCAAGCAATGATGGATATCTTTTATCCGAGTTTCAAAAGATTGGTACCTCCGTACTCGGGATTGAGCCCGCTTCCAACGTTGCGTCCATTGCCCGAGAAGCGGGCGTGCCTACCTTGACCGAATTCTTCGGAGCTGAAGTTGCTGAAAAAACGTTATCTCGTTACGGACATCCGAAACTAATCGTAGCCAACAATGTCTTTGCTCACATCCCCGACATGCATGACTTCACCGAAGGCATGGCAATTCTTTGCGATGAAAATACGGTTATATCGATAGAAAACCCTTCTTTTTCAATCC
>JAYOII010000095.1:0-9726 GCA_038118685.1 Opitutia bacterium | reverse complement strand
GATCATTCCCGTCAAAGTTGGTTCAAAACCCTCTGGCAACGCAAGCGAGGCGTCATTGAATGGTCAAACTCCGTATGATGGCAACCTTTCATCTGATTATCCATCGCTTCCTGGGGATTTGAATATCAGTGTCAATCCCTAGAAGTTTACCTTTGCCCTCTTTTGATTTTGGCCTTCGATTATGACTGCTGATCCAGTTACTCATCAAGCACTCTTTCCTCTTCCCCCCTCGACGGGAATCGAATGGAGCCATTTGCCCGGATTAAGTTCATTGGTTACCGAATCAAAAATTGAGGGCGAGCGAGTTATCAAGGTTCGTGTTGATGCTCTTGCTGAGTTGGCCAGTGAGGCATTCCATCAGGTTTCTCACTATTTGCGTACCGATCATCTTAGACAACTCAGGTCAATTCTCGATGATCCAGATGCATCACCCAATGACCGCTTCGTGGCGCTCGATCTCCTTCGCAATTCCCAGATTGCCGCAGAAGGCATTTTGCCAATGTGCCAAGATACGGGAACGGCAATCGTATTGGCAAAGAAAGGAAGGCGAGTTTGGACTCAAGGTGGGGACGAGGCTGCCTTGGCAGAAGGCATTGGAAAAAGGTATGCTTCGGATAATCTCCGTTTTTCTCAACTCGCGCCTCTTTCCATGTTCGAGGAGAAAAACACACGTTCCAACCTTCCTGCCCAAATCGATCTATACCAGACCGAGGGCGACGAATACCACTTTTTGTTTATGGCGAAGGGGGGAGGGTCGGCAAACAAGACTTTTCTTCATCAAGGTACGCCCTCCTTGCTGAAAGAGGATTTGCTTCTTGAATATTTGGACGAACGCATTGCCGCCTTGGGGACTGCGGCCTGCCCGCCTTATCACTTGGCCGTAGTTATTGGTGGAACTTCGGCAGAGGCCAATCTCAAGACCGTCAAGCTTGCCAGCGCGCGTTACCTGGACGGTCTTCCGACCAAGGGTAACGAAAAAGGGCATGCCATTCGTTGTCCGGAAATGGAGGCAAAAATTCTTAAGCTCACGCAAAAGCGTGGGATCGGAGCTCAGTTCGGTGGAAAATACTTTTGCCTCGACGTCAGGGTTATCCGTCTGCCGAGGCATGGAGCGAGTTTGCCCATAGGCATTGGCGTGAGTTGCTCCGCGGATCGCCAAGCCTTGGGGAAAATTACTCGCGAAGGAGTATTTTTGGAAAAGCTCGAAGCCAATCCTGCCCGTTTCCTCCCCGATTTACCCGAGGATGATTCGGAGGCCATTGGGATTGATCTTAATTCGGGCATGAAGAACGTTCTCGCTGAACTTTCAAAATATCCCGTTCGCACCAGGCTGTCCTTGTCCGGTCCCTTGATCGTAGCCCGTGATTTGGCTCATTCAAAACTTCGTGACAGGTTGAACGAAGGACATGGGTTGCCTGATTATTTTAAGCAATATCCCGTTTACTATGCAGGCCCAGCCAAAACACCCGAAGGATACGCGTCTGGTTCATTCGGTCCGACTACGGCAGGAAGAATGGATGCCTTCGTGAACAAATTTCAAGAAGCCGGTGGTTCTCTTGTCATGTTGGCCAAGGGAAATCGTTCCAAAATGGTCGTGCAGGCATGCAAGAAGCACGGAGGATTCTATCTTGGCAGCATCGGCGGATCCGCTGCTCGTCTTGCCCAAAAGTGCATCAAAAAAGTGGAGACGCTTGAATTTGAAGAATTGGGAATGGAGGCCGTTCGTAAAATCGAGGTGGAGAATTTCCCCGCCTTTATCATTACGGATGACAAAGGAAACGATTTTTTCCTTGGCGAAAACGCCGTATAAGATTTCTCCTTCCTGAACCGTCTTGACTCGCCCCACGAAGGGTTTCGAGGTGATCGGTTTGGGGGCGGTTTGAGCCGGATGAGGTCTTGCTCACTTCGGTTTCCCGTTCGCAGTTGGTAACGGTAGGAATTCGCCGACAAGAGCGGAGCCAATCTTAAGGATTAAGCATGCGGCCTTTACGCGTCCTCGGAGAGGTAGCGTAGGGCGGACACGTAGCCGTGATGGCTCATGCCGGCCACGATGGCGACTGCGATACCCGAAATGAGCGACTTGTGCCGGAAATCCTCTCGAGCATGGATGTTGGAAAGGTGAACCTCAACGGTTTTCAGACCCGAGGCGACCACGGCGTCCCGCAAGGCTACGCTCGTGTGGGTAAGTCCCCCTGGGTTGAGGATGAGACCGGTGAAGCCTGCATCGCTCCATTCGTGAATCTTGTCGATCAGAGCACCTTCGTGGTTGGACTGGAACGCGTCCACCTCGCAGTCGCATGCGGTGGCCTTGGCTTTTACCTTATCCTCGATCTGGTCGAGGGTCACGTAGCCATAGACTTCCGGCTCGCGTTTTCCGAGTCGGTTGAGGTTGGGGCCATTTAGCAGTCCGATCTTTTTCATCTTGTTTTGATTAAAGACTAAGCCCGGGCAAACGGCAATCCTCTAAGTTTACAGGGGGCAGTCCAGGTCTATGAATTCGTAGGGCAGATCGAAAGCCTTGGCGACTTCTTGGCCGAGGGCGTCGACTGCAAAAGTTTCGGTCGCGTAATGTCCGCAGGTATAAAGATTGAGACCCAGTTCTTGAGCTAGATTGAAGTGGTGTTGCTTGAGTTCTCCAGTTACAAGGGTGTCGACCCCGGCGGAAAGGAGTTGTTCAACCGCACTTTGACCTGAACCGGTCAAGATGGCTATGTTCTTGGGGGTTTCCGAACCGAATTCCATGGAATGAAAGCCTTTGGGGAAAAGATCGGACAACTGAGCCTTGAGTTCTTTGAGGTTATATGAGCAAGCTGCAATCAGACCTATGTCGACTCCCTCGTAGGGTAGGAAAGTAGCTTCGGGCGATAGTCCGAGCTTGTCGGCTAAAAGTCTGTTGTTGCCAATTTCCGGATGGCAGTCGAGCGGAAGATGGGAACCGTATACGGCCAAGTTGGATTCCATGCAAAGTCTTATTTTGTCATAGGACTTTCCTATGATCGGAATTGGGGGGATCCAATAAAGTCCATGATGTACGATGAGGAAGTCGACGTTTGCTTCAGCCGCTTTTTTAAACGGAACCAGGCCCGCGTCTACTGCGGCGCCCACTTTCGTTACCGATCCGTTGTTCTCGACTTGAAGGCCGTTCAAAGCGCCGGAAAAGTCAGGTATCTCCAATTGCTTGGTTCTGATGTCGCAAAATTCGACTAGGTCTTTTGTGTTGGTCATTCTTATATCAAATGAAGTCGGTTGCTCTCGAGTACAACCTAAATGAACGGGCAGGGGTCGATGAAGATTTTCGTTGCTTCTCGGAGTAAAATCCGAATAATATCATTTCTTCTGTAGCAGGGTGGAGCAGTCTGGTAGCTCGTCAGGCTCATAACCTGAAGGTCGCAGGTTCAAATCCTGCCCCTGCTCCCAATCTTAATCAACCTATCCTAAAAGAAAATCATTTCTCCCTGTTTCCCAACAGGGCTTTGAAACTACATATTATGAACGTTACCGTTAAAGACCTTTTGGATGCCGGAGTGCACTTTGGTCATCAAGTTCGCAGATGGAATCCAAAATCCAAACCTTACGTTTACGACAATCGTCATGGAATATCCATTATTGATCTGGAGAAAACCTACGATTTGCTCGAAAAAGCCGCCCACGCAGTCGAAGAAATCGTATCTCATGGCAAGCAAGTTTTGTTAGTAGGCACGAAGCGGCAAGCTCAGGAACCCATACGCGAATTGGCCGCTGCGACCAATATGCCCTTTTGCGTCAATCGTTGGATGGGCGGTACGCTGACCAATCACGAAACGGTCTCCACAAGCCTGGCCAAGTACAAGAAGTTTTTGCGCATGGAGGATGATGGCAGTTTGGATAAGTTGCCGGGTAAGGAAAGCGCCGCAATCAGGAGACAAATGTCACGCATGCACAGAAATTTCGAAGGTTTGCTGAATCTCCAAGGTTTGCCGAGCGCCTTGTTTGTGATTGATTCCCATAACGAGTCGATTGCGATAGCCGAAGCCAATCGCCTCAAGATTCCTGTGATTGCCTTGGTCGACAGCAACTCCGACCCATCTCTCCTCACTCATCCCATACCGGGTAATGATGATTCCACGAAGTCCATTCGGATCATTGTGGACGTGATTTTGGATGCCATTCAAAGCGGAGCTTCCCGTCGAGTCGAGACACCGACGCGCAGGAAGGACATCACGCCTATTGCTCAAGAGCCTGATTTCGTTGATCAGGAAGACGAACCTGAGGTTACCTTGCCCGAGGGTTATGAGGAGAGTGATTTTGACGAGAGAAAGAAGAGTCCCGACCCAGAGTCGGATGGGCAAGCCACCGCCGAACCGGACGCCGTGGAGCAAGCCCGATCCTCAGTCGAGACGGAGGCTGAAGAGAGCGAACCCGTTGCCGAAGAAGCTAAAGAGACGCCCTCGGAAACCCAAAACGAAAACACGGAGGGAGATACACCGGCCGAAGACTCCGTCAAGGCTTGACGGGATTAACCTTTTTACCCCCAAACACCCAATTTTTACTTAAAAATGTCCGCGATATCCAAAGACGACGTACTGAACCTGCGAGAGAAGACCGGAGCAGGTTTGATTGATTGTAAACGAGCTCTTGTTGAGAGCGCCGGCGATTTGGACGAAGCTGTGTCCATCCTTCGCAAAAAAGGAGTTGCTTCTGCTGCAAAGAAAGCAGGCAGAGATGCCGGAGAAGGTATCATTGCCCAATGTGTTTCTGCCGACAAAAGCAAAGGCGTTCTCGTGGAAGTAAATTGCGAAACTGATTTCGTGGCCAAGAACGAAGACTTCGTTGCTTTTGCAAATGGCGTAGCCCAAAGGCTGCTTGATGAACCTGAGGCCGATCTTGAGTCTGAGCGAACGGAACAGGTTGCGAAGATTGGAGAAAACATCAGGATTTCCCGATCCCAAGGGCTTGAACCCAAAGACAAAGGGTTGGTTGAGTCTTATGTTCACACGGGAGCCAAGGTGGCCGTACTTTTGTCCTTGAGGACAGGATCGTCTTCAGCTTCTGCGGATTCCAAAGTGTTGTCGCTAGCCAAAGACATGTGCATGCACATAGCCGCAACTTCCCCGGTATGCGTTTCACGCGACGACGTTCCTGCGGATCTTGTCGAGAAGGAGAAAGACATAGCCAAGGCTCAAGCTGAAGGGAAACCCCCTCAGGCGATTGAAAAGATCATTCAAGGCAAGCTTGAGAAATACTTTTCCAATGCCTGTTTCCTCGAGCAACCCTTTGTCAAGGATCCTGATCAAACGATCAAGCAACTCCTGCATGCCGCCAGTCAGGAAGTGGGATCGGAATTGAGCGTCGAATCCTTCATTCGTTTTCAGGTAGGAGAAGATTCCTGAAATCTTACAAGGACCGGTTTTCGGGCCGGCCTTCGGACTTTGATTTGCTTGACGTTACCCTCGGCAGCAAGCCTCGGTTCTATATGTTGCCATTCAAAGCCCAAGTGAACAGGGAGGATGCCAAGTAGCCCGCGAGGAGCACGAAACCTTCTTTCCTTGTGAGAGTCCGCCCCTTCAACCAAAAGCACAAAAGTACTGTCAGTAGCAGAAGGGAAACGTAGTCGATCCAAGGGAAAGGCGTAGTTGAGCGTACCGGACCAAGAATACCGGCCACCCCTCCCACCAAACCTATGTTGAAGAGATTGGATCCCACTATGTTTCCCAAGAGCATCTTGTGCTCGCCTTTTTTTACCAATGAAATGGAAGCCGCTAGCTCCGGCAGGCTGGTTCCGATCGCAAGTATGCTGAACCCAATCAATTCCTCTGGAACTCCTGCAATGATTGCGAGATTCTTAGCCCCGAACACAAGGCAATCCGATCCTGCCCAAAGTGCTCCAGTCGAAAGCAGAATGAAAAAGGCGGAAAGCAAAAGAGCTTTCAGAGGAGCCTCTGGACTTTTCGTGTCAATTTTAGCCTCCTTTTCTTTTTTTCTTTCGCCAAGGGCTTTGGCAGTCGTGCAAAAGAGATAGATCGCAATGAATCCAAGCAAAAGAGCCCCGGAGAAAATATCAAGGTTTTGGGAAGGGTTTAAAAATAAAAAACAGCAGAATGCAAAGGAGAGAAGAAGGAGCGTGATGTTTTGACTTTTCGAAATCGTGTCTCTTGTGTCGACCGATTTTACCATGAGGGCAAGCCCGAGAATGAGCCCTATGTTGGCAATGTTGGACCCAATGATATTTCCGATAATCAATCCTTGCGCGCTGCTCCGGATTGCCGCAATCGAAGTAAATAATTCGGGGGCCGAGGTTGCGATGGAGACAATGGTCAAGCCGACGACCACGCTTGGAACCCCCAATGCTTTTGCCAAAATGGAACTTTGGTCGCTCAATGCATCCCCCCCTTTGGTGAGCAAAAATAAGCCCGCGACAATGGCTAGTACCAAAACAATGCAATAGGCAAAACCCGTTTGAAGGCCTTCTTGTTGAGTTAAATTGTCAAGGATTTGGAACATTTTGCCGAAAGGCGAAAAGAGTGAATTTATGTGTAGTTAAGGCAAGGAGAATCGAAACTTCATTTTTCAGCCCTTGACTTGGGCTGATATTCCCGCATCTTCGCTACGCTTTCGGCCTTCAATTCCATAGTCTCAGATGAACCAAGCAGAAAAGCTCAAGGACACTCTTAATCTCCCCAAGACGGATTTTCCGATGCGGGCGAATGCTGTGGAGAGGGAGCCTGTTCGCATCGACCATTGGAAGGATCTGAAAATATACGCCCGGATGCAGGAAAAGAACAAAAGCGGCAAATCGTTCGTGCTGCACGATGGTCCGCCTTTTACGAACGGAGACGTTCACGTCGGAACGGCATTGAACAAAATTCTGAAGGATACGATTCTTCGATTCAAATCTGCCTGCGGATTCAGGACACCTTATGTTCCGGGTTGGGATTGTCACGGTCTGCCAATCGAGCACAAGGTGACGAAAGCCTTGCGAAAGGAGAAGAAAGATTTTGACAGTTTGGTTTTGCGCAAGGCATGCAAAGATTTTTCCAATTCTTATATCGAGACCCAGCGCAAACAATTCCAACGGCTTGGGGTTCTTGCAGATTGGGAAAGCGAATATCGTACCATGAACGGTCGTTACGAGGCGGAGATTCTCAAGACCTTCGCGTCCTTCGTTGAGCAAGGGCTTGTTTACAGAAGCAAGAAGCCCGTTTATTGGTCCATTCCCTGTCGAACTGCCTTGGCCGAAGCGGAAATAGAATATCAGGATCATACGAGTCCATCCATTTACGTCCGTTTTCCTCTAATCGGGAAATCTCCAAATTCATTTATCGTTATCTGGACCACCACGCCCTGGACTCTTCCTGCCAATCTTGCCATTGCCCTCCATCCACGCGAGAAGTACGTCGAGTTAAAGGCGAGGGAGAGCAACTACTGGGTTGCGGAAAGCTTGGTTGAAGCCTTTTGTTCCGCGTGTTCTCTGGAGGGAGTGACAAGGGGCCAATCTCTCGTCGGAGAGGAAATGGAAGGATGGGTGACCCGTCATCCGTTTATCGACCGGGAAAGTCCTGTTTTGACTGCCGAATACGTGACCATGGAGTCTGGCACGGGTTGCGTTCATACGGCGCCCGGTCATGGGCTGGACGATTACCTTACCGGACAGGCAAATGGCTTGGAAACATACTGTCCTCTCGATGACAATGGTTGCTATGTTGACGATGGGCAAATTCCCGAGCAGTTGGTCGGGATATCGGTGTTGGAAAAAGCGAGTGGTTGCGCCGCAAATCAAGCGGTTCTCGAAATATTGAAAGCCTCGGGAGATTTGTTGGCCTTGGCGGATCACAATCATCAATATCCTCATTGCTGGCGCAGCAAGACTCCGGTTGTCTTTCGGGCCATGGACCAATGGTTTGTCTCTTTGGATCATGAGGGCTTGCGGAAAAAATCCCTCGAGGAGGTTGAGGGCGTGCGCTTCACCCCTGATTGGGGCAAAAACAGAATCAAGGGGTTTTTGGAGGCCCGACCCGATTGGTGTATTTCCCGCCAGCGTTCCTGGGGGGTTCCTCTTCCGGTTTTCTACGACGATGAGGGAGAGCCGTTGCTCAACGCATCCTTGATCGAATTGATTGCCCGAAAAATAGAGCAAGCCAATACCGACATTTGGTTTGATCTCAGTGAGGACGAACTTATCGATGGATTTGATTTGCCCGCGGAGTGGAAGGGCAAGAAGCTCGTAAAAGGCATGGACACGCTGGACGTTTGGATTGATTCGGGTTGCAGTCATCGAGCCGTCCTCAAGGGCGAAGAGGAATTGGAATGGCCGGCCGATCTATATCTCGAGGGGAGCGATCAGCACAGAGGTTGGTTTCAAAGTTCTTTGTGGACGAGCATGGTTGCATACCGCAAGGCACCTTACCGCCATATTTTGACACATGGATTTGTCGTGGATGGAGAGGGTCGAAAAATTTCCAAAAGCGATGGGAAGCCCCAAACCGCGGATTCTTACGTCACCAAATACGGGGCCGACGTTTTGCGTTTATGGGTTTGCTCGGAGGATTTTCGCAGAGATATTCCGCTTTCCGACGAAATTCTCGGGCAAGTCGTTCGTGCCTACCGGACCTTGCGAAATACGATCAGATTCCAACTGGGCACTCTTTTTGATTTCACGGTCGAAAAAGATGCGGTCGAATTGAACTCCATGACGTCCATTGACCTTTGGGCCTTGGCTCAAACGAATATCATGATTGAGGAAGTCTCGAATGCCTTGGAGCGTTTCGAGCTTCATCGAGCGGTTCAGATTATCAATCGGTTTTGCTCCGGTCCTTTGTCGTCCACCTATCACGACGTTATCAAGGATCGTTTGTACACCTTGCACCCCGATGCCCCGGCGCGCCGATCAACGCAAACGGCAATTCATCTGATCTTTGATGCATTGATTCGAGTGATTGGTCCCCTCACTCCCTTTACAGCCGACGAAGCATGGTCCTTCCGCCATTCCGGAGTGGAACTATCCGACGACGCGCTCGTTCTCCAAGACTGGCCGCAACCCCATGACCTCGGAGAGGGCGCCGAAGTAGTCTCCGACGTCACTTCACTTCTTGAGTTCAAAGAATCCAAGCTAAACGAAGCCTTGGAAGGTTTGAGGACCCAAAAGGAAATCGGACAATCCTTGGATGCCCAAGTGGAGATCTCTTTCTCGCCGGAGAATCCTTTGTGTTCGGTCTTTGGCCGCCGAGAAAATGAATTGCCCGAACTTTTCATTGTGTCATCGGTACTTTTGGCTGAAGACGCTGACCTTGATCCTTCGGAAATACGAATTTCAGCTCGTCATGCACCGGGAGTGAGATGCCCGCGAAGTTGGCGCTGGGTACCTGAATTGGTCGAAGTCGAGCGATGGGGGAAAGTTTCGCCCCGTTGCGCTGAAGTTCTTGCCAAGATTGGTTAAAAAAATATTCTTTGCACACCCTGATCATGACGAAGAAAAAGACACCATCAAACGTATCAAAGACCAAAAAAGCGCCTGTCGCCAAGAAGAAACCCGCCGCGGTCGCCAAGAAGAAATCGACTTCCTCGGCTAAGACGAAGACTACCGCGGTCAAGGGGAAGGCCACTTCGGCCAAAGTTCTCCCGGCGAAAACACCGAAAACCAAATCCAAGGCTGTTGCGTCCAAATCCTCGAAAGTAGAAAAAACCGTGCCCAAACGTCAGCCCCGCCGTCGGTCAATGTCATCGGAGGAAGGCGAGAGCAAGGTACGTGAG
>JAYOII010000094.1:6388-9759 GCA_038118685.1 Opitutia bacterium | reverse complement strand
TTTTTTAAAGAGAGTTTTTAAAATGACCTATCGGAGGGATTCGTTCAGCTCAAAGAGATTCCCTCTATTCTCAGTAACGACAGGATACGGATCTGAAATTTTCCAAAAAAATTCAGATTTGAATAAAATTTTTGAATCCAAATCCCAAAAGCGGACGAATACTCATGTGTTGCCACAATGAAAGGCACTTAATTTTCAACTAAAACAACACAAATCACATGAAAAAAATAATCGCATTCTTCTCTACCTTACTCATGCTCGCATCCGTTCTTTCGGCTGCACCCAAAAAAGACATCGTCGACACTGCAGTCGGTGCCGGAAGCTTCAAGACACTCGTAGCCGCCGCCAAAGCCGCCGGTTTAGTCGACACCCTCAAAGGCGAAGGTCCATTCACCGTTTTTGCTCCCACCGACGAGGCTTTCGGCAAGTTGTCCAAATGCACGCTTGATTCTCTCCTCAAGCCCGAGAACAAAAACAAACTCGCTGCTATTTTGACCTACCACGTCGTTCCTGGAAAAGTTAAGGCAAAGAAGGCAGCCAAGCTTGATTCAGCCAAAACAGTTAACGGTGCCGAAATTACAATCAAGCCATCAGGCAAATCTCTGATGATCAACAACGCAAAGGTCGTCAAAGCCGACATCAAAACTTCAAACGGAATCATCCACGTCATCGATACGGTTTTGATCCCCGAAGCCAAAAAAGTCGCAGGCAACACGAATCACATCATCAAGCAAGCCATCCACAAAGGAGTGCCTATGTTCAATTCCGGTCATCACGCTCAAACCGCAGCCTTGTACATGAAGGCAGGTAAGGAAATTCTCGGACAGTGCTCCTCCTCGGCCTGCCCGGTTTCGGCAAAGACCATCAAAACTGCACTTCACAAAGCTTCCGCTGAACATTGCCCCACCTCCCAGGCATGGATCATGAGAAAAGCTTTCGATCACGTGCTTGCCTCTGCAAACTAATTTAGTCTGCATCAATAGGGTAACGCGGGCTTCCGCAAAGGAAGTCCGCGTTTTTTTCAAAACTTTTCAACCGACGCTCAATCCTCACATCCATGAAATTCTTTGCGCCCTACGCTTTGTTCCTAGCCTTTCTTTCAACATTAGCTCCTGTTCTCAACGCTGCAAACCCTGCCGAGGCCAAAACCATCGGCCGCACAGTGAGAGAAATGCCGGAGTTATCAAACTTTCTCCAATTGCTCGAAAAGACCGGCATTGGATCGACTCTTTCCGAGAGCACGAGCGCAAGTTACACCGTATTCGCTCCCACTGACACTGCTTTCAAAAAGTTGCCCAAGGGGACTGTCGAAACCTTGCTTGATCCACGTAACGACGATCGCTTGGAGGAAGTATTTGGGTTTCATGTGAAGGAGATTTCGGAGGCCCCCATCTTTATCGAGAAATACTCCATCCTCCGGATGACCACCCGTCAGTTTGTTTCCGTGAACTACAAAAAACGAACGATTGGAGAAGCTCGCTTTACCGGAGAGGTCATTCCATGTTCCAACGGAGTCATTTATTTGATCGACACGGTTCTCACCCCCACGACCGACGACCTGTTTCAACGCCTCCAAAAAGACGGTAGGTTTACGATTTTCACCAAGGCGATCACCGCAAGCCGGCAGGGAAAACTCTTTCAAAACATGCATGGTTTGTACACAACCTTCGCACCGACTGACGAGGCTTTCAAAAAGCTCCCTGCAAAGACTCTTGAATCTTTATTCCTGCCTGAAAACGACGAACGCCTCGAAGATATCATCAAGCATCATATCACAGAGCAAGTCTATGCTTACGGAAAATCATCGGGTGGCCGCCGTAGCCTTGGCGTATCCGACGTTACGCCGTTCAGCGCTTTCGGCCAACAACTCAACTACAAAACCCACGGCAACCATGCCACCATAGACGGGGCGAAAATCATCGAGACGGATATCCCCTGCGCAAACGGGATCATTCATGTCATTGACGAGGTCATTTTACCTGCCGAGAAAAGCTTGCTCGAATTGATCAAGAATCAAAAACGTTTCAGCACTTTGACCCGATTGCTCCGAGAGACTGGTCTTGATCTTCCTTTGGCTTCATCCAGAACCACCTACACTGTTTTTGCGCCAATCAACGAAGCTTGGGAAAAAGAACCTTACAAAACCATAATCAAAAACCACGGCACGACCGGTGCAGAAGATCTTTACGGAGTGTTGGCTCGGCACGTGATCGTAGGAAAGCACGTAAGCGAAAACCCCAAGCCTTACAACAAACTAAGAACGATTCACGGAGCTCCGATTTATCTCACGCTGGATGAGGGTAAATCCAAAATTAGCGGCATTCGAATCATCGAATCCGATACGGAAGCCTTCAACGGATTGGTGAATGCAATCGCTTCCGTAATCAAAGACCCCATGGAGCTTCCCGAGAAGGACATTACCACTGTTGACGCCATCCTTTTCGTTCAACAAACGCTGAAGGAAAGTTCCGACCTCTATAACAAGGGAGAATATGAAGCCAGTTGGCGCAATTACATACGCAGGGGCAATGAATTCCTTACCAAATATTCAAAATTCATCAGTTCTTCACAAAGCAACAAAATAAGAGGTGTAATCTTTGACGATCAGCCCGTTGCTCAACTTGCCGCCGAAGCGTGGAAATCGCGTAATGCTTTCCGCGACCTTCTGCGCGAGCTCGAACAACGCGAGGACCGTATTGTGGATTCATACCTTATGCAACTCCCTGAACGCGCTCGATTCGGTCGATGAACCATGCAAGCAATCCGATCTATTATCGTTGATGCCCTCGGCTTCTTTCGTTTTATTTGTGCATTCTCCTATTCATGCATTTGCGTAACTTCATCCTCTTTTCGAACATCGATTCCTTCCGTTTCGCACTCGGAATCGTCCCATCCGAGGGTCCCCAATCCAACAACGAGGATGGATTGCTGCCTCTCGTTGCAAAAGGTGATGGCCAAGCAATGAAAAGATGCATTGATCAGTACGGTCCTCTTGTCTGGAGCATAGTTTGCCGCCGGATAAGCGAGCGAAATGATGCAGAAGAAACATGTCAGGAAATTTTCACCGAAATTTGGCAAAAGGCCGGCTCTTATGATCCTGAAGCATCTCGGGAGTCAACCTTCATTGGAATGATCGCCCGCCGCCGATCGATCGACTGGCAACGCAAACAAAGCAGGCTTCCCCTCTTGACCGAACTGGACAGCGTACCGGAAGTCCCGTCCTCTACTCCACTCGTCGGAATTGGCTTGGACCGGGAGCTTCTTTGGAAAGCTCTCGAAAAACTACCCAAGAAAACCCGTGATCTTTTTTCCCTGCATTTTGTGCAAGGAATGACCCATGAGGAAATCGTGAAAGAAACCGGCTTGCCCTT
>JAYOII010000094.1:1413-6378 GCA_038118685.1 Opitutia bacterium | reverse complement strand
TATGAGCTCGACGAAAACCTACGACCGCTTCGAAGAATTGGATGCCGGACGGGCTCTAGGCGATCTATCCGCGGAGGAAGTAATCGAATGGAAAGATCTCGTCTCTAAGCGCAAATCCGATCAGTCCATTGCGTTCGATTGGATCACAACCGAACTCGAATTGAAGAATTCGGAGCCTTGTCCTCTTTCCTCTTCGCTCGTCACCCGATTAAACGAAACCATCCCCGCCTTTACCGAAAAGAATTCCAAGAAGCCTGCGTCTGCAGAATTGATTTCAATCATCCCGTGGCTCGGTTGGGCCGCCGCGGCTTGCCTGCTCATCTTCTTCAACTTGCCTTCTACCGACGCCCCTTTGCCGCCGCCCGAATTGACTGCCTCACAAAAGCTCGAAGCTCTCCGGGACATACCGGACACCCAACGCCTTGACTTCTCCCCGGCGAGTGATCCTTATTCGGAAATAAGCGGCGAAGTGGTTTGGAACGACGACCGTCAGGAAGGATACATGTCTCTTGCCAACCTGCCCGTCAACGATCCGACTCAAAATCAGTATCAGCTTTGGATCGTGGACCCCGAACGCGACGAACTTCCCGTAGATGGTGGCGTCTTCGATATTCCAGCCGACAGCGAAACCGCAATCATCCCCATCCGCAACGCATTGCAAGTCACGAAACCGGCGGCATTCGTCATCACGCTCGAACAACCGGGCGGGGTCGTGAAATCGAAACAGGAAGTCGTCGTCGCTTTGGCCAAATCCTGATTCCCTAATTTTTCTCTGGTTCGGAAATTTTTATTTCATTCCTCGAATCGTATCGCCCCGGGGATCAGGTTCCCTAACATAAATCATAATGAATCCTCTTGGGCATACTCTTTTTTCCATCGCTTTGCTGGGGAACGGGCTTGCTGATTCCTCGGCAAAACCACGCTTGGTCAAGGACTTGGTGACCCCCGTCATGACGGAAGAAGCCCCCGCTCCGGGCAAACGGGCGCGCCAAGTCGCACCCGAGTACAAAGGAACGAAGGTCTATCATACCCTCTATCTTCCAACCGATTGGCAAAACGGAAAGACCTATCCCGTGCTCGTCGAGTATACGGGCAACAAGTTCCCCGCTTGCGGATCAACCGGAGAAGTGAGGGGAGCCAATTTGGGCTATGGCTTGAGCGGGGGGAAAGGATTTATCTGGGTCTCAATGCCTTACGTTCAAAAAGGAAAAAGAGAGAACGCCGTGACTTGGTGGGGCGACCGCCAAGCCACCATTGACTACTGCAAAGTGAACCTCCCCCGTATCTGCAAAGAATTCGGAGGGGATCCCGACAACCTGTTTATCTGCGGGTTTTCCCGCGGTGCCATCGCATGCAGCTACATCGGATTGGCGGATGATGAAATCGCTTCCTTCTGGAAGGGAATGATCACTCATGATCATTTCGATGGTCAAAACAAATGGGGCTACCCTGAAAGCGACAGAACCTCGGCACTCAAACGCCTGGCTCGATTACAAGGACGCCCGGTTCTTGTATGCGGAAACAAAAATGATTATCTCAAGCATCACCCCAAGCTCGGGGCCTTCACCTTTCTTCCCATTCCCGTGAGCGAAATCTTCGATATTCCGGATGGTCCTGTCATTCATACGCACACCGACCTTTGGGCTCATCGCGATAGCGAAACCCGGAAAACAGCTCGATCTTGGCTGCAAAAACAACTACCTTCCAAAAAATGAATATGCCCCGAACACCGGTTCTCCTCTTTCTCGCCATACTTGCCGTGAACACGGCCGGTCCGCACCTCTTCGCCCAGGCCTCCAACCTGAGGGTCAACAATGAGAAACCCGAAAAAGGCGGCCAGTCCAAGCGTATCCACCCACACGGCCTCAAGCTCATCCTCCAGGGAAAAAAGAAGGAAGCCATTGCCTATTTGAACAAGTACAAGGACGACAAGGTCAACCCCGAGCAAACGCAAATGCTCATTGACCTGGCCCTCGACAAGCCGAACGCCTGGAAGTTCGATGCCAAGACCTGGCCATGGGAACGCACCCTACCTGACACTTCCCTCAAGAAAGACGCTCCGTCGGACAAGTTCACCATCGCCTTTGGCGGAGGGGCCGGTTACGTCCCCCCGCACGAGCGGATGTGGGACACCATCGGAGCGATCGATCCACGGGCGCTTCTTCTGCTTGGAGACAACGTCTACATCGACGACCCGAAGACTCCGGAGATGCAGCTCTTCCATTACTACCGGCGCCAAAGCCAGCCCGAATGGGCCAAGTTAGCGAAAAAGGTCCCGATCTACGCGATCTGGGACGATCACGACTTCACCACCAACGACGGATGGGGAGGCCCGGCCATCGAGGAACCGAGTTGGAAGCGAGAGGTGTGGAAAATCTTCAAGGACAACTGGGACAACCCTTACTACGGAGGGGGCGAAAAACAACCCGGTTGCTGGTTTGATTTCTGGATTGGCAAAGTCCACTTCGTCCTGATCGACGGCCGTTACTACCGCGAGTCCCCCAAAGGAAAAAACCCGTCCATGCTCGGGCCCGCCCAGATGAAGTGGCTCAAGAAGACCCTCAAGGAACCCGCAATTTTCACCGTATTCTGCACCAACGTTCCCGTCACACCCAAAGTGAAGCCCGGTTCCAAGGACACTTGGGACGGGTTCGACGGTGAACGCCAAAAGATCTTTAATTTTATCGCCAAGGAAAAGATCCCGGGGGTCGTCATCCTATCCGCCGACCGTCACCGCTCGGACGCGTACAAAATCGATACCGGGATCGAAGGAATGTATCCCCTCTACGAGTGCCAATCATCAAGACTGACCAACCAGCACGTGCACGGATTGATCAAGCACTCCCTCTTCGGTTACAACAAGAAGCAGTCCTTCGGGCGAGTCGACTTCGACCTTACGGTCAAGGATCCGACCTTCAAATACACGGTCATCAGCATCGACGGGGAACCCGTTCACTCGCTTGAGATCAAGCGCAGCGAGCTGCAGTTCAAGTAGATCAACCAGGCAGACCAAAACTTGCCCTACCGTTTACCTGATTTGAAAATCCACCTGCCGGAGCAGGATTAGTTTGTTCAGCCGAACAACTCGCTCATCGGAATCCCGGTGCTGTCGCCAAAATTCTCCATGGGGACGTCCATGGCGTTCCCGATTCTGGCAAACAGGTTGGACAACGCATTCTTCTTCTCATCGTAGGTGATGAATTGACCGGACTTGTGCCCCATTTGCTTTCCACCGGCCATGATGATCGGGAAATTCGTATTGTCATGAACCCTGGAAGTCGCAGCCCCTTGAAAGACAAGAGTGCGATCAAGCAGACTGCCGTCACCCTCCGGGGTTTCTTTCAAACGATGAATGAAGTAAGCCAATTGTTTGGCCACGAATTGATCCCAAATCCCCCAGTCCTTGAAGCCTTCTTTCCCTTTGGCTGCGGAATGACTCAGTTGATGAAGATCCTTCGTCAGCCCGATCCGCTTGGACAGATTGTTAGTCGGAGCCGTCCCCCCCTCGGACGCAATTTGATAAGTCGCGACCCGGGAAATATCCGACTTGAAGGCTATGTACATCAAGTCGTACATCGTCCGGATGTAATTCTCGACGTCGGTAAACTCAATGTCCAATTGGATCTCGGGAGGAGCGGTTTCGGATTCTTTTTTCGCCCAGAGACGGTCGTTGGCAATTTTCTTTTCCAATTCGGAAACCGCTTGAAGGTATTCGTCCAGAGTCCCTTGATCCTCTTTCCCGAGGTTGCGGCTCAAATCCTTGGCATCCTCGTGAATTTCGTTGAGCAAATGAGTTTTTCCCTTCAACCGGGCCAGAGCCGCCGGGTTGCTTGCGACGTACATGCGCTCGTAGATTTCCTTCAAATTCGACCAGGCGGGAATCCCTTTTCCGTCCTTGTCATAGGACAGGGTGTAGTTTCGGGTCAAACTCCCCACACCCCCAACGGTCGAAAGGGGCATGGAAGCCAATTGCGTCTTGCCCGCATGATGATTGGCAATCGCTTGATCAATGGATATTGAGTTCAGGGCGGTCTTACCCTTGATCATTTCCTTGGACGTCAGAAAGCCCGTCGGGTTGACGTGGGCGTCTCCACTGTTTCGGTTCAACGGATGAGACAGACCGGAGACGACCGAAAGGTCTTCGCGATACGGGTTCAAGGCCTCCTGACTTTTCCTGAATTCAAAGTTTCTGCCTCCCCCCTTGGGAAACCAGTGCCAATCCTCGTGCTGCGGATCCTTTTCGGTCGGGAGGCTTACCCCGTTGGGAAAAAAGATGAAGGCCGCCCTCTTGGGCAAGGCGGCGAGAGCTTTGCTTTCGCTCGCCCCCGCCATAGCGTTGAGGAAAGGAAGTCCCAAAGTCACGCCCGCCCCTCTCAGGAAAGTTCTTCGACCAAAATGCCAGGATTTGGATGCCATAGTTTTTTCTTTCTATTTTCTCTTGGAAAACTTCTCGCTTGAAACGATTTTGCCGATTAATTGCGGCACAGAGTATCCGCTTGCCTCAAAGTGGTCAACCAACTCGTTCACCAGTTCTTCATCATGAAAATCAAGGTCTCTGGAGAGCCCATAAGCAAGAATCCGTTCCACCAAACCTTTGGCGAAATCTCTTTTCCTGTGGTTGATCAGATACTCTTTTAGTTTTTCGATTCCATCAACCTCCGATCCATCGGGCAGGATGGATTGGTTCTCGATCTCCAAATAACTTTTTTCAAAGACGGGTTTACCGGCCTTTTTTGGAGTGCTCTCCTTATCCCTCTGAGGCTCGGTGGCTTTTGAAACGACCAGCGCTTTGGTCCGCCAAAGCCCGCTTGCATCGAAATTTTCGAAAGGGATTCCCCACGGATCGATTTTCCGGTGGCAACTCCGGCAAGCCTCGTTGTTGCGATGAGCAAAGAGCTTTTGAGTAAGGGTCATCTTTTCATAGCCGGGAATGTTTTCATTCACGCTTCCCAGGCCATAGTTGAC
>JAYOII010000094.1:0-1403 GCA_038118685.1 Opitutia bacterium | reverse complement strand
CTCGAGCGGGGGCACGTTTGCGGGCGGATCGGGGGGTGGATCGTGAAGGATCACGTCGGCGAGCCAAACCCCTCGCAGAATGGCATGTGAATTCATGCCGTCGGAATTGCCGATTAGAAACGTCCCCTGAGTCAGCAAGCCCCCCCGGTGAGAGTTTTCATCCACCACTACCTTCTGGAATTCTTCGCCCCTGACGCCTTTAAGCCTGTAGTAAGAAGCCAAGGTCTGGTTCACGAACACGTGATCCGCTTTCAGAAAGTTCAAAGCGGAGGCACCGTTTCGAAAGACGTCGTTTACGGCTTCGTGGGTTTCCCGATGCATCAGTTCTTTGATCGAATCCTTGAACTTGGGGTAGTAGTTCCGGTCAACCGCGACGTTACCCAGTAGAGCGGTTTGCAACCATTGATCGGCAAAGCGTTCCACCCATCTCCTCGATTTCTCGTCTTTCAACATGCGCTTCACTTGATAATCGAGTTCCGAAGGTTGAGTGAGAACCCCTTCGGTCGCAACCTTGAGAAGGGGTTCGTCAGGAACCGAACACCAAAGAAAAAAAGCAAGTCGCTCGGCCAGTTTGAAGTTCGCAATTCCCTCTGGCTTCAGGTTCCCCGGAAGTCCAAGATAAAAAAACTTGGGCGAGCACAAGATTTCCTTGTAGGCGTCGAGCAGGGCTAGAGCGGGCGACTCATCCTTGGCATATAGATCGTAAACCCGCTGATATTTTTTGAGTTCCATATCGGTAGGGGTTCTCCGAAAGGCTTTCTTAATGAAGGAAGCGAGTTTTCGATAAGCCTGTTGGCTGACTTCCGGTTCCTTGAGGTCATGAGGGATCAAAGTGTTGACCAGATCCACGTTCACGTTGCCACGGTACTCCAAGGCATCGAGGTGGAGGTTATTCGCCCCCCGGTTTGTGATCCTTAGAAAAAAGGGCCGGTCGCCTTTCGTAAACTCATCGGTCAAGTCTTCCGGATAGGATTCCAGCACGTATTCCCGGAGCTCATCGCCTTCCGCGACATCGATGGCTCCCATCCGTGAGAACGTCAACCGGGTATCGAATTCCGAACGTTGGAAAACCATCGCAACCTCAACCCTTCCCGAACCTTCTGCCTTCGCAACGAAACAGGTTTGGGATTTGTACTTGGAAATCGAAGAAACGTTCATATCCAGGTACCCTCCGTTCTCGATGACTACCCCGCTCCCCGCACGAGACACTTTGGCGAGAGCGGGCGTGATTTTCTTTTTTTCGGGAGTGTACCTGATCGGTGGATCAACGTCCAAATTGGCAAGGTCGGCACGAGTGACGTAAGGTTCGAAAACCGCAATTGCCTTCATCCGGTCGATTATGCTCATCACGACGTCGAGGTAGGATTCCAAATGAGGACTGCTTATGAGAAGCATCTGCGAAT
>JAYOII010000093.1:0-9772 GCA_038118685.1 Opitutia bacterium | reverse complement strand
GGTTACGTCTGCGGGGCCTGATGGTTTGTTAGGGACGGGCGACGATGTTACCACGAATGTCTCCCGAAACATCGCCAGAGAGACTTTGCAGGGGGTCGTGGGGATTCCCGGTTTGAATACGAGCATGCCTTTTCAATTGGAAGACTGGAAACTGACGGGCATTCGTTGGGACCAGATATTCGCCTTGTCTTCGGAGCGTAACGACGTACGGATTTTCTCGACCCCGACCCTTAGTTTCGCCCACAATTCGCCCGACGTGCACATTCTCATAGAGGACGAACGTAATATCGTCATTCCGACTTACTCCGGATACAACACCGGAACGGATGGCCAGACCAGTACGGGGCAGCAAAGCAAGATTACGGCGAAGACCTCCCTCGAGATCAAGAAACCCAAGATCGGTTTGCCTCAAATCGATGAAAACGGAACGATTGTGTCAGCCGGTTCGATCTTCATGGAGGTGGAAGTCAAAGCCGAGAAATTCGACGAGACCCAGAGCAACACCTACCAAGGGCAATCCCTGCCCGCCAAAAAGATTCGAGAGGCCAAGTCGGTCGTTACCGTTCGGGACGGAGAGATCATTGTCCTGGGGGGACTGCAGGAGGTACAGGTCGATTCGACCGAGTCCAAGTACAATTTGTTAAGCGACATTCCCTACTTGGGAAAAAAGTTTTTTCGACCCAAGACCGTCAAATATACCCCTACGGAACTGCTTATTTTCCTGAAACCCACCATCATGAGACCTGGTTTCGATGACACGGAGGATAATGTAAACTCCATAGACGAACGCATCAAAGGGGACTACAAACCGAAATTCACCTCGCCTTCCGGGCAAATTTTGGGAATGCCCGATATCGATGGGAAAAACAAGGGGCAGGCCTCCCTCAAGGACAAGCCTTCCTCCCGACCCAGTTTGTGATGAATTCTCTCTTTGCCAAAAGTATCCGAGGTGCCTGGATCGCCTGTTTCCTGACCTTGGTTGGCTCCTCTTCCTTAGCTCAGAAGGCAAGCCCGTTCGCCATACCCGGGCGGCCACCCCCGCCTGCTAAAATCCTGCCAAGTCAGCTTCCACAGCCCAAAAAAATCACTCCACCGGTAAAAAAGCTTCCCTCTCCCTACGAATTGCGTGGTTGCTACAATTTCGATGGGAAATGGTATTTTGCTCTTTTCCATAAGTCGACGAGAGAGAGCGCCTGGCTTTCTTTGGATGAAAACTCCACTTCGGCCATTTACGCCGGGGACGTTTTCATTTTCGATCCGGAGAACTTCAAGGTTACCCACGAAAGCTCGGATCCACAGGTCTCGTACGAAGAAATCGAACTAGCCGAGGCGTCCAAGGCCTCCGGAGCCGCGTTCAATCCTTCCATTCCGAAGCCCGGCCAAGCTAGCCCCAAGAAACCGGTTCCTCCTGTGAAAAAGACTCTCCCCAAAGGGTTGGTCTTGCCTAAACCGAAACGGTAATTGAAAAGGTCGTGATTTCCGAAAAGACAAACCCGCAAGAAGCCGCACAGACGGAAACGGATGGCCTTGAGCAGGAAGAAAAGGTTCTTCTTGCATACTCTTCCTTTGAGGATATGGACTGGTGGCCCGGGTTGACCGATATCGACCGGATCAACATCCTGAGCTCTCCTCTCGAGGACCGGGCCCGTTTGCTTGCCTCCAAATATTCGCGCGATTTGATTGAAACAATGCGTGAGATCGGGAAAAAATCGGACCTTTCCTACGTGGATGATTTCGAGTTGCCGGACAATCCGACCAAGCTTCTGCCTCTTCGAATGATACACAACTACAGTTGTCTGCCGATTGGCTTGGATGAGGATGGACGAATTGAGTTGGTTGCGGTCTGGCCCCCTTCGACCCGCATGAGTCGTTGGGTTTTTGCGGTCTCGGGCAGGACGCCCGTTTGGAGCTTGAGCTCGCCGGAGAAAATTTCCCGGGCGATTACCGAGAACTTCGGGATCGGAGCCGATAGTTTGGATGATTCGGAACTTGATCTGGACGGAGACGAGGATGCCCAGGATGACCTCGAGGACCAAAATGCCGCCATTATACGCTTCGTGAACGAAGTGATTCAGCGGGCCATCGTGGACCGGGCGACGGACATTCATTTCGAGCCCCACAAGGAAACCTTGCAAATCCGCTACCGAATAGACGGTCAGTTGGTCCCTGTTCGTGTTCCGGACAACCTGAGAAGCTTTCAAGATGCCATCATCTCGCGGATCAAGATCATGAGCGCCATCAACATTTCAGAAAAGAGAAGGCCTCAAGGAGGAAGAATTACCTTTACCCATGGACAAAGCGACCTGGACATTCGCGTGTCCACGCTGCCCACCCTTTATGGCGAGAGTATTAGTCTGCGATTGCTGAACGAAAAGTCGCAACCCTTGTCGATGAGGGAGCTTGGCTTGGCGGCAGACGATGAAAAGAACATCGTTTCCATCTTGGAGAAACCTCACGGCATTGTCTTGGTCACGGGACCCACCGGATCGGGTAAATCGACTTCACTGACCGCTTTCATCAGGAGGATTCACAAACCCGAGCGCCGGATCATGACGGTCGAGGATCCCGTCGAATACGAGGTGGCCGGCATTAATCAAACCCAAGTGAATTCTGAAATCGGTTTCACTTTCGCCAGCGCTTTGCGGGAAATTTTGCGGCAGGACCCCGATGTCATCATGGTCGGGGAAATCAGGGACCGGGAGACCGCGGACATTGCCATTCGGGCCTCCCTGACGGGCCACTTGGTTTTGAGCACTTTGCACACCAACGATGCTCCGGGGGCCATCACCCGCTTGGTCGACATGGAAATCGAACCCTTTCTCATCGCTTCCTCCGTTGAAATGGTGATTGCCCAAAGACTCGTCCGGAGGCTTTGCCAGGAGTGTTCCTCTCCCGCTACCATGTCCGAGGGCGACCTTCTGGCCTCGTTGTCCTTGCTGGAAGTCGACCCAAGTGAAGTCGTTCACGCGGACAAGGTGTTGCGGTCCGTCGGTTGTCAGAAATGTCAAAACCTCGGATATCGTGGGCGCGTGGGTATTTTCGAGCTGATGAAGATGAGCGATTCCATTCATGGTTTGGTGATCAACAATGCCTCCGCTCCGGACATCCGGGAGGTGGCCCTCAAAGAAGGGATGAGCACGTTGCAGGGGAGCGGTTGGGAACAAATCAAGCGAGGGTTCACGACCTTCGACGAAGTCATTCGTTATGCCGACGGGTTTATTGACGATGATCCGGAAACCCCTTTCGGGAATGACGAACACCAAAACGAGTCCGAAGGTCCCGCAGGGGGCTGAACCATACCGTAAATGGCCAAGTTCAAATACGTAGCCATTGACCTAAAGGGAAAAAGCCTTGCCGGGGAGGTCGAGGCAGACGACCTGAAGAAGGCAAAGCAGTTGATCCGAGCCGATGGCATAACGCCCCTCAAATTGACCAAGGTGGGAGGGAGCGAGAAGAAGAGCAAGCCCGTGTCGTCCATGCCCTTGGGCAAAAAAAACGATTCATCCAAGCCCGGTTCGCGCAAGCTTGGAGCCAAGGGCGAGGCCATTGGGTTGGATTTTCTCAAGAGACTGATGGAGTTGCATGGGAGCGGGATGCCGGTTGCCGATTCGGTGAAGCTTCTGAATCAGCGTCTTTCCGATCCGAAACTCAAGGACGTGGCGCGTTTTCTTTGGAAGGAACTTGCGGAGGGAAGAACGCTTTCCCGGGCCATGAGAGCCTTGCCCCAGTATTTCAGCGAGTCATCGACTTTCGTCATTGAGGCGGGGGAGGCAACGGGCAACGTGGGTCCGATCCTGAAAAAGATCATCGTTTACCTCGAGGAGAAGAGGGAGATTCGATCGAAAGTCCTCACTAGCATGGCTTATCCATGTTTCGTCGGGGTGGTTGCCTTTGGGGTGGTCGTCTTCTTCATCAAGGTTCTTTTGCCTCAAATCAAGGGCATGCTTGACAAGATGGGCGGAGAAATGAACTTTTTGGCCAAGCTGCTCATCAACAGCTCAGACTTCGTCAAGAATTTCGGTCCTTTTGTCCTGATCGGTTTGATCATCTCGCTGGCGGTTGCCCATAACTGGCGTAAGACCGAAAAAGGGGGGATGTCGGTGGATCGGGCTATCCTGAAGATTCCTCTTTTCGGCAACATACTGTACTTGTCTCAGATGTTTCAGTTGACGAGTTTGCTTTCCACTTTGATCTGGAGCGGGATCGGGTTGACCGAAAACTTGCGCCTGTGTGAAAAAACCATCACCAACCGCTTTCTGCGGGACCGTTTCCGTTCGGCTCGGGCCTTGGTGAACGAAGGGAAGGCTCTTCCCGAAGCTTTGAGAAAATTCAAGTTTCTCCCCTTGATCCAGCTCGATATTTTGGAAGTGGGGGAAAAAACGGGCAACCTGGGCAACAGCATGGAAGACATAAGCAATGCCTTTCGCGAACAACTGACCAAGAGGATCAAGGTCATGACGACTTTGGTTTCGGGGGCTGCCCTTGGCTTTGCCTTTTCCCTGGTCGCTTTGGTCGCGATTGCGATTGTCACGAGTATTTTCGAGGTGAGCAAAAGCATAAAGATCAATTAGCCATGCCCTTCGGTTCGGAATCCAGGTTTTTCAAGGTCCTCGCGACGTCGGCCTGGCTTTTCATCCAGGGCGGTTGTGGCAGTGAAGAGGAGGAGCGGGAGAGCTTGCGCAGGGAATCGATCGGTTTGCTTCAAAAGACAATGGAGGGCAAGCAGACTTTGGAGGATGGCTCGACGTACGAGGGCGAGCTGTCAAAAGGGAAACCCAATGGTTATGGAAAGAGAACGTTTCCATCCGGCGATGTTTTCGAGGGTCTCTTCAAAAACGGTCTTGCTCACGGTTACGGATCGCGCCTTTACCAATCCGATGAGGAAGTCAATCGCTACTCGGGTCTTTGGGCAAGCGGGAAAAAAGAGGGTTTCGGAACTTTGATCTATTCGGATTCTTCTCGCATGGAGGGTCATTGGGAATCGGATGAGCTGCTTTACGGCGAATACCAAGGCTCGGACGGTGTGATTCTCACAGGCAAGTGGAAGGAGTCGGTCTTGTCCGAGGGCAAGATGAAAACCGAGTTCAACGAAGAGTTCACTGGGACCTTCAACCCGGACGGGTCCTTTGCCAAGGGAACTTTTTTGGCAAGTGGCGGAGACAGGTACACCGGGCATTTCGTGGCTAATTCGTATCATGGAAGCGGAGTTCTCGAACAGAACGACGGTTCGCTTTACGTCGGAAGTTTTGCGGAGGGGCTTTTCGCGGGGGTGGGGGTTTGGGTTAAACCGAGTGGTTCCACTTACTCGGGAACTTTCAAAAACGGATTGCCCGATGGGTTTGGCACTCAGCAAGACGTGACCGGAGTTACCTATTCGGGGATGTGGTCGGAAGGAGTGAAAAAGGGGAGAGGCAACCTTGATTTTGGAGATGGAACGAGCTTTACCGGAGAATTTGACAAGGGCCTGGCCATTCGTGGGTCCTACGACTGGGGGGATGGTAGGGTTACTGATTCTTATCAAGATGAAAACGGGGATTGGCGGGACAGGTAGTTCGATTCGACCTTTGGCGGCGCATCGCTTTGAAGATTGCCAAGTTCCGCCTTTTTGTAATAAATTACCACAATAGAGCTAATTATGTCCGATTCTACCCTATTCAAGCTCAAGTTCTGGGGCACGCGGGGACGCATTCCCTGCCCGGGACCCGATACCGTCAAATATGGCGGTAACACAACTTGCTTTGAGATCACCTGTGGTTCAAAGAGGATCATAATCGATGCAGGAACGGGTATCCGTTTGCTTGGAAAAAAAATCATGATTGAGGAGGGAAACCTGCTCGATGCCGATTTGTTCTTCACCCACACCCACATGGATCACATACAGGGCTTGCCTTTTTTTGCGCCCCTTTACAACCCGGTGAGCGACGTCCGACTGCATGCCGGCCACTTGACGGCAAACGACGATTACGATCTTCGGGGAATCATTGGAACCATGCTGATGAAAGATCCGGTCTTTCCCGTGCCGAGTTCCCTGATCGAGCAAGCTTGTTCGTTCAAGGATTTCTTTTGCGGGCACGTATTCGAATTGGGGGACGGAATCGTCATTCGCACGGGCAAGCTCAATCATCCGAATGGGGCTTGTGGATACAGAATCGAGTTTCAGGGCAAGGCAATTGCCATTTGTACCGATACGGAGCATTACGACGACCGGATTGACGAAAACGTCGTGACCTTGGCGAAAGATGCGGACGTCATGGTGTACGACTCCGCCTACACCACGGAGGAATATCCCAAGTTCAAGGGCTGGGGGCATTCGACTTGGGAGGAAGCGATCAAGGTGGCCGAAGCCGCCGAGGTCAAACAGACATTTCTTTTCCATCACGATCCGTCCCACGGCGATGAGAAGATGGATCAAATTGCCAAAGAGGCTGCGGCTCGCAGGGACGGCGTGAGGCCTGCCGTGGAAGGCGAAGAGATTACCCTCTAGTGTTTTTCGCCCAATTTGGGCGTGCTTGCATTGAGGTCAAGGAAGGGCAGAGGACCCGAAATAATATCGCTCACGATTCCTTTTCCGAGCTGATCGATTACCATCTTTTCCGGTTTCCTGTGCAGCATCAGATTTCCGGAACCGCGCATGCGGGCATCCATCCAACGCAGTGGGGCCAGGTGTGCGTTCGTTTTGCCTTGATGCAGAAGGGTGGCCTCGTCGACCGGGAATTCCTCGGCCCGAAGCGAGCCGTCGCCTGAAATTTGCGCTTCCAGTCGGTGGACGCCCTTTCCCCTGAGGACGACCACCCCGGATCCCTCGTGGCGAAGTTGGAGAGTCGGTGAAATCAGGTTTTCCAAATGGACCTTGCCCGTGGAAGAGCAAAAAACGGACAGTTTGTCGGAGTTCAATCCGGCCGAGCTCAAGTTGCTTCCGCCGTGGACTCTTATTTCTGCCAACTTGTCGATGGAGACCATGATCTCCACGGGGAATTTTCTTTGGGCGTTCAGTTTGATGAAAGGGAGCCTGCGGGCAAGCCGATAGGTGTTGTTGGCATCGACGTAAAGGGTTCTTTTGCTGACTTTGGTAAGGACGGTGTCGATGATTTCCGAATCCGCGTAGATGGTCGCTTCCCGATTTCGTTTTCCTTTGCTCAGAAAAACGTCTACTTCTCCATTCACTTCGATTTTGTCAAAAAAGAAAAGCAATCTTCGTTGAGAAGAAATTTCCCCTGAAGTCGCCGGCCCGAAGGTCAGCAAATTTGCCAGGACAAGGATTATTACTTTGTCAGCGCTTCCCACGATTTTCCCTTTTTGCGTATTTTCTACGACCGACGGCCCCGCCCTGTGTAGAGGACGAGAGGTTTCCCTTGGCCCCTTCCTGAAGGAAAGAAACCTGATCACGCAGGAGGGCGGCCTTTTCAAACTCGAGTTTTTTGACTGCGTCCATCATCTCTTGCTCGAGCTCTTTGATCAATTTCTTCACTTGCTTTCCGGAGAGACTTTCCGATACGGCGAGTTCGTCTTTCTCCGCCTCTTTCTTTGTTACAAGGCTTTCCTGAACCGGTCGAACGACGCTTTGCGGGACGATGCCATGGAGCTCGTTGAAGGCCATCTGTTTTTCCCTGCGATATTGACAGACGTCCCAGGCCCGCTGAAGAGATTGGGTCATGACGTCGGCGTAGAAGATGACTTTGCCTTTCTCATGCCGAGCCGCTCTTCCGGCGGTTTGAATCAAACTGGTTTCGCTCCGCAAAAAACCTTCCTTGTCCGCGTCGAGAACGACGACGAGCGCCACCTCGGGCAAATCCAACCCTTCCCTCAGGAGGTTGACCCCCACAAGCACGTCAAAAGCGCCGGCCCGCAAGTTTCTCAAAAGTTCGACTCTCTCGATGGCATCGATATCCGAATGAAGGTACTCGACTTTGATTTCTCGCTCACGCAGAAAATCGGTCAGATCCTCGGTCATCCTCTTGGTCAAGGTCGTGACCAAAGCGCGGTAACCGGATTGAGCGAGCTTTTTGATTTCCGAAATGCAATCCTCCACCTGCCCTTTGATTGGCCGGATTTCCATTTCCGGGTCGAGCAGACCGGTGGGGCGGATCAATTGCTCGACCACGAGGCTTGATTTTTCGAGCTCGAGTTGGGCTGGGGTAGCGGATACGTAAACCGTTTGTCCGGTCACTTTCGTGAACTCTTCGGGTTTGAGGGGACGATTATCCAAGGCGGAAGGTAGCCTGAAACCAAAATCCACCAGTTTTTGCTTTCTTGAGTAATCTCCGCGAAACATCCCTCCGACTTGGGGCAAAGTGACGTGGCTTTCGTCCACGAAAAGCAAAAAGTCCTCCGGAAAAAAATCAATCAGGCACCAGGGGCGCTGGCCCGGCTTTCTGCCCGAGAGATGACGCGAGTAGTTTTCTATGCCGTTGCAAAAACCTATCTCACGGAGCATTTCCATATCGTATTCCGTACGCATCCTGATTCTTTGGGCTTCCAGGAGCAGGTTCTCTTGTTCAAACCAGGCCACGCGTTCCTCGAGTTCTTTCTCGATGGCCTTGCAGGCAGCGGCGACCTTTTCCTTGGTGCTTGCATATTGGCTGGCCGGGTAGACGCGATAGCTCTCGAGTTCGCCGATGGTGGAGCCGGAAATTGCGTCAATCTCCCGTATCCCCTCGATTTCATCTCCCCAAAATTCAATCCTTATGGGGTTGTTCGCATAGGCGGGAAACAAGTCCACGACATCTCCTCTCACGCGGAATCGACCGGCCTTGAGCTCAACGTCGTTCCTATTGTAAAGACCCTCGATCAATTTCTCCAAGAGAGTGTCTCGCCCCATCTCTTCGCCTTTCTCGATTTCCACCGAAAGAGCCCGGAAGTCATCCGGGGAGCCCAATCCGTAAATGCAAGATACGCTGGCAATGACGATGACGTCGCTGCGACTTATGAGCGAACCGGTTGCGGCGAGACGGAGTCGTTCGATTTCCTCGTTGATCGAGGAGTCCTTCTCGATGAAGGTGTCGGTTGAAGGGACGTAGGCTTCCGGTTGATAGTAGTCGTAATAACTGACGAAGTATTCGACGGCGTTCTCCGGGAAGAAAGCCTTGAATTCGGAATACAATTGGGCGGCCAAAGTCTTGTTGTGCGAAATGACAAGGGCGGGCCGTTGGAGCCGTTCAATGACGTTGGCCATGGTGAAGGTTTTGCCCGAACCCGTTACGCCCAAAAGAGTTTGGTCTTGGTTGCCTTCTTCGAGAGAGCGGACCAAGGAATCGATCGCCTCGGGTTGATCGCCCTGCGGCTTGTAATCGGAGACAAGCTTGAATTTCATCAACTTGGCCAGGCTGTGAAACTTAGGACCTGAGGGACGAATAGTATCCGGTTTCGCCCTCTGATTTCCCGATGATGGCCGCGGCGCAGCTGTCCCCCAATACGTTGACCGCGGTACGGGTCATGTCGAGAATTCGGTCGACCACGTATACGATGCCCACCCCGATGGCTATGCTTTCTTCGGGAAAGCCCACGGCCTGCAGGATTACGATGATCGCCACCAGGCTGGCCGAGGGGATGCCGGCCACCCCGATTGAGGTGAGCAGGGCCATCAGCACCACGGTTGCTTGGGTGACCCAACCCATTTCGATGCCGAAGAGCTGGGCGAGAAATACCACCACCACGCATTCGAAAAGGGCTGTGCCGTCCATGTTCATGGTGGCCCCCAGAGGCAGGGTGAAGCTGCTTATTTTTTTTGAAATGCCGGCCCGTTTGGTTACGCATTCCATGGTGAGGGGGAGCG
>JAYOII010000092.1:0-9860 GCA_038118685.1 Opitutia bacterium | reverse complement strand
GACAAAGGTGACGCCCCCTTCCTCAACTGGGACAACGGCCCGGGACCTTCCGACTACTGGATGCGCGACATTTGCAAAAAATACCACACCGACATCGAGTTTCGCGGCAAACAGGGCTCCCACGCATGGCATGTCGTCGGGAAGGACCTGGTGCCCGGACGAACGGTTTCGGACGTATGGAAAGGCCCCGCAATCAGGTTGCATGAACTCAGGATCAACGGTCCCCTGCCCCGCACTTACCAAAGCAGAGCCCAGCAAGTTTTTCTAGACGGCGAACGCGATCTTGCGAAAGTTAATCTCGAACTCGCCTTTACCCGTTTTGCCCGGAGAGCCTTTCGTCGACCCGTTTCCAAGAGTGAAATCGAGCCCTACCTGAAAATCGAGAATCATGCCCGGCTAAAGCTCGGAAGGTCGCCCGAGGATGCCTTCTTTCTTGCCCTCAAGGCCATGTTGGTCGCCCCCGATTTCCTTTACCTCAAGGAAGAAAAAAGAGAGACGGACCGCTTGAATTCCTTCGAAACCGCCAATCGTCTCTCTCATTTTCTGTGGTCCTCTTTGGCTGACAACGAACTTTTCCAATTGGCCAAAAATGAAAAACTAAGAGACCGTGCAGTGCTCAAGCAACAAATTGAGCGCCTGCTGAATGATCCGCGAAGCCAGGCCTTCGTCGAGGGGTTTGCCGAGTCATGGCTTCGACTCGACAAAGTGGGCTCCATGCCACCCGCCTCTCTGAAGTTTCGCGAATATTACCGATATGGATTACAGGATGCCATGCTCGAGGAAACTCACCGGTTCCTCGATCATGCGATCAAGGAAAACGTTCCCTTGACTGATTTCATCCACTCCGATTACGGGTTCCTCAATCAAGACCTCGCCCGTCATTACGGGATCAATGGAATCGAGGGCATCCATTTCCGCAAAGTCTCTTTCCCCGGGAATAGCATGCGGGGCGGATTGCTTGGTCAGGGAAGCATACTTACCCTGACCGCCAACGGGGTTGACACCTCGCCGGTCATCCGAGGCATTTGGGTTTTGGAAAGTCTGTTGGGCACCCCACCCGCTCCTCCGCCACCCGACGTCGAACCCATCGACCCGGACGTGCGGGGAGCCAAGACCGTCAAGGATCTCCTCGAAAAGCATCGTTCCGTCCAAGCCTGCGCCGATTGCCATGCCAAGATCGATCCTTATGGCTTCGCTTTGGAATACTTCGATCCCGTAGGGGGCTACCGCCCGACTTACTACCGCTCACGCTTTTGGAGGAATTCAACGCAATCCACCAAGTTCTTCCCCTCCCATCCTATCGACGGATCCGCAACGCTTACCACCGGAGAAAAGATCCATGGTCCGCGAACCCTCAAGAAAGCCTTGCTTTCCAAGAAAGGATTGATTGCCCGAAACCTTGCTGAAAAATTACTTGTCTATGGAACCGGACGCTCGTCGAGCCTTCGGGATGAAGAAGAAATCAAGCAAATCGCCAAGATGGTCAACGATGGTAAATTCGGCTTCCGGGACCTGATCATCAAGGTCGCCACCAGTCAGGCATTCCAAAGAAAGTAGCTGTTCCGCTCAGCCTTACAGGTGCTTGTCGAACCATTTCTCGATGTCGTCGACCATGGGCAAAAACCATGGATGAAGGTTCCAGCATCCATGCTTTCCATCTTCGTAATGAGTAAGCAATTGGGTGGGAACGCCCAGCTTTTTCAGTTTATCGATCGATGGTTGCACTTTGGCCGGATCCTCGGTTCCGCCGAATTGAAACAGAATGGGGGGCGTATTCCGGTCAATATGGAGATGGGCGTCGGCTAACTTGTAAAGCCCGGGCTTTTCCTTGACCGTCCCGCCAAACAGGAAAATGGCATTGGCTACGGGATTCTTAGCCGTGAGAGAACGTTCCGCCACGCTACCGGTTGAGATTTCCATGGGCCCGGACATAACCACCGCGGCCTGGACTTCCGAAGAAAAGTCCACGTGCCCTCCTTTCCCGTGCAAAGTCTTGACCTTTGCAGTGGTGGCAAGCAATCCGGCCAGGTGCGCTCCTGCCGAACCACCCACCACTCCGATTCTTTCGGGGTCGACCTTGTACTTCCCGGCATGAGCTCTTAGGAATCTGACCGCGGCATGACAATCATGGATATTGGCCGGAAAAAGAGCCTCTTCAGCCAACCGGTAATCAATCGCCATGGAGACAAAACCACGCTTGGCCATTTCCAACCCCATGGCCCGAAACTTCATTTTGTCTCCCTTGATCCAACCTCCTCCATGGATGATCAAGGCGGCCGGATACGGTCCTTTTCCCTTGGGCATGAAAAGATCAGCCAACATTTTCCTGGGTCCATATTCGGCATAGGTGAGGTCGAGCATTTGGCTCACCCCTTCGGGAACTTGGACGCTGGGACGGCTTGATTGGGAGTCCGGCCATTGGGAAGGAGGTTGAGGGGGAACGCCGGAAACTTTCATGCGCTGTACCTGAACGCCCCCAAAGCCACTCAAATACAAATCGCGCAACTGGGTGCCGCCAAAGGCGCAATTCACCGCCCGATCGGGACATGCGATTTTGTCGAGCAGCTTGCCCTCCGAGTCCCAAATCCAAATGTGCTTGGGCCCCGCGCAATAAACGTTACCGGCTCGGTCCGCGCACATTCCATCGGCTCCCTTGAGCTCGGGTTGGCCATCGTCCATTTGGGCAAAGAGCTTCTTTGCGGACAAAGCTCCGTTCTTGCCGATCTTGAAAGACAGGATCTTTTTCGGAACGTATTCCGATACGTAAAGGGTTCTCTCATCGGGGCTCAGGATCAATCCATTGGGGGTCTGCACGTCCGAAGCGACGGTTTGGGCTTTGCCTTTCGGGGAAACATAAACGACTTCCCCCGGTCCGGTCAGCGTAAAATAGACACCGCCCGATCGGTCGACGACCAAGTCATTGGGCTTTCGGCGTCTGTCCTTCGACAAATCCTCCTGATGAAGAAGCGTCCATTGATTCTTTTGATCCAGACAACGGATTGCCCCCGCACCGTTGTCGGCAAAATAGGTTTTTCCATGGTTGAAGAAACTGGCGCTGAAGCGCTTTTCCTTGGCCACCGCCTGCCATTTTTTTTGCTTGGGAACAAAACGCTTTGCAACCTGGGACTTCGGGTCGGGCACGGTCAGGGCCCACCCCGACCAGGAAGGCCCGTCCGCCAATTCGAAATCATCGGAAACCGGCTTGAGGGGTTCGGAACGATCGACCGGTGAATTACCCGCAAGTCCGCATGCAAAAGAAAGGACTACGGAAGAGAGGAAAGAAAATTGAACGGACTTCATTTCTTGGGACTTGTTTTTTTGGGATGCCTTGCCGGACGCTTGAACCCATCGGTCATAGGGGAAGTTTCAAAGAATTTTCCGTCTTCCACCAACCGGGGATCCTCGTGCTCGCGCAAGTAGTTCATCAAGCGGGCCCGCAGCTTCTTGACGGTATCGGCATACGTGGGATCACTTGCGAGGTTCTTCATTTGGTCCGGATCCTTGTTCACGTCGTAGAGCTCCTCGCGGGTACGCTTGCCGTAGGCATGATCGAAAAAAGGCTTCACCTTGGGGTCCTTGCGGTTCGTCACGATCCATGCCTTGGTCGGCCCCGCATCCTCGTCGGCCAAGGTCACGAAGGTTTGGTTTTCCAGCAGAGCCAAGGCGGGTTCCTTCGGAGTATCGAGCAGATAGGGGTCCCCCAAGGGCCATCGGTCCGGCTTGAAATTGATCACGAACTGAAAATCCTTGGTCCGGATGGCTCGTTGCGGATAAGGCAAGTAGCCTGGGCGGGAGGAGTAGACGTGACGTTCACGACCCGTGACCACGGCGTCTCGGTTTGGATCCACTTGCCCTTCCTTCTTGGATTTCAAAACTTTCCATAGGCTCTTGGCCGACATTACTCCGGGAACCTCCACCTTGCCGGCCTCCAGAAAAGTCGGGGCCAAGTCAGGCAGGCAGACGAAATCATCGACCACCCGTCCTCCTTTTACGCCCGGACCGGCAATGGCAAGACATACCCGGGTCCCGAAGTCGTAAAGATTGCACTTGCCATGAGGGAAACCGGGAGGACCATGGTCTCCGCTTACCACGATGATCGTATTCTCGTACTCACCCGCTTTCTTCAACTCCTCGATCAGGATCCCAAGTCCGGCATCGAAGGCGGCGATCTCCCCAAGGTAATCGGCCAAGTCCTCTCTGACCGCATGAACGTCCGGCAAGAAGGCAGGCATCTTGCCCTTGAGCCCGTCGGGATCGATCCCCCAAAGTTTTTTACCCGAGCCCTTGGTCCATTTACGGTGAACGTTCGTAGGGCCGAACCAGTAGGCGAAGGGCTGATCTTTCTTCCTACCTTCCAGGAAGGATTTGAAATTGCCCCGTGCTTCCCGATAAAGTTCTCCCTTCGCATCCTTCACGGCAACCCCTTTGGAGGCCCGCCCGGATACATATTGGGAAAAGCCGTTGAACTTCCCTCCGGCCTTGGCAAAGGCATTGGCCTGTCCTCCAATCCCGGCATCCCGAGGAGTGCCTGGCGACCAGACTTTGTAGGTGTAACCGATATGGTATCCCGAATCCTTGAGCAACAAAGGCCAAGTCGGGATCTTCTCGTCCCAGACCGCCCCTTGAAGAATAGCTCCCCTCCCCGTTTCCCAAAAGTTTCGCCCCGAAAGGATGGCGCTGCGGCACGGGGTACAGGAAGGCGCATTGACCGAGGCGTTGGTGAAAAGCACGCCGCTCTTGGCAAGCTTGTCGAAGTGGGGTGTCTTCGCCACGTCGTTGATTCCACCGGCCCCCTCGATCTTGGCATAAATGGATGCCTGCCTGCCCCAGTCATCGGCGAAGGCAAAAAGCACGTTCGGCCGCTTGGCTGAAAAAACAACGAGCGCGGGAAGCAAAAGCGAAAGAAGAAAAAACAAGGGTTTCATTCTTCTGCGATAGGCTCCGTTGGACCCTGCGTCAAGCACTCGAACTTTGCTTGAGCAAAATTACCCGCGCCCATTCACCCAAACAGGACCGGATGCAACGCCTTTGCCTGAAAACGTTAATTTGCAACTCAGGCAAAGACTTCTTGCCCTCGATAACATATAAGGTAAAGAACGAGTGAAAATGAAAAGAAACACTCGCTTCATTCTGGCCCTGCTCATGGGGCTGACTTTCAAAAGCCAAGCGACCGAAGCCCGTGAGGACAAGATCGGTCCCTTTGTCGGCAAGCCGGTTCTCGAATCCAAACAGCTTTTCAAAAACAACCGGATGCCAAACGTCGTGGTTGGCATGGACGGATCGGTTTTGGCCTTTTGGAACGGGGTGATTTGCCGCAGGAGCGAAGACGGTGGAGAAACCTTTGGCCAAGTAATCGAAGTGGGAAAAGGATTCATGGGCGGAGGCGTCACGGTGGACGAAACGACCGGTTCGATCTTCGCTTTCGTGGAGGATGGTCACCCCCCCAGCAAGCTCTCCGTATACCGCAGCGATGACCACGCAAAGACTTGGCAAAAGCATGATTGCGTAATCAAGAAAGACAAAAACGGACACCTTCCTTCCATGCACATGAACGAGCACGGCATTACCCTCCGGCATGGCGAACACAAGGGAAGGATCATCCGCCCTTCCCGTTGGTATGCCGGAAAAAACCACAATTCCCGATGGCCCAAGCACTACACCAATGCAATCTACAGCGATGACCAAGGAAAGACTTGGCAAACCAGTGATCCTTTCCCGGCCAAGGGAACCGGCGAAGCGACCATCGCGGAATTGTCGAATGGCACGATCTATTACAATACCCGAAGGCACTGGGCCCCCAAAGGGGTCAACCCGAAGAGAAGATGGACTGCCAAAAGCAAAGACGGTGGCCAAACTTGGAAAGGGAAATCCATCTGCGAAATCCTCCCCGACGGGGACCAAGCGAGAAACTACGGACTCATGGGTGGACTTACCCGGCTCCCCGTTAAGAATCGTGACGTTTTGATCTTCAGTAATATCGAGAGCCCATCAGGCAGACACCATGGAACCATCTGGGCAAGTTTCGACGGAGGGAAGACCTGGCCGGTCAAGCGTCTTGTTTTCGAGGGACGCTTTGCGTATTCCTCCATGACTTCCGGTCGGCCGGACACCCAAAGCGAAGGATGGATCTACCTGCTTTACGAAGGCGGCAAGGAGGGCGGAGGAACCTTGGCCCGTTTCAACCTGAGTTGGGTACTCGACGGAGAAGCCACTGGCGACGGGAAAGTTCCCGATTGGGTCGACGGCTAAGTTCGGAGACCAAGGCAGAGACCCGCCCTCCGTATTCTCGCAGAAAGACAGCTTTTTGCGAATTCATACAAAAACAGATTGATTCATACACAAAACTCATTAGAGAGCCTTTCCCTATGCACATGATTCTACGGGTTCCTCTTAGGCTGGTTACTTTCATTGGCTTTTCGCTCCTCGGGGCTGAAAAACCGAACGTCCTGCTCATCGTCTGCGACGACCTTAACGATTACGTCGAGACCTTGGGCGGGCACCCCCAGACCAAGACTCCGAACTTGCGGAAGTTCATCGAGAGCGGGGTATCCTTCACCCAAGCCCATTGCAACATCCCGATCTGCAACCCTTCGCGGGCCAGTTTTGCCACGGGAATCTACCCACACACCTCTCAACAGTTCGGCTTCGAGGACTGGGACAAAAACGAGATCCTCAAGAATTCGCACACCATGATGGCTCATTTCTCGGCCAACGGCTACCACACTTTGGGCACGGGGAAAGTCATGCACAACAGGGACAGCCAGGAATGGGACGAGTACGGACATCCGTCCGATTACGGACCCTTTCTTTTCGATGGCCAGGACAAGATCCCGCACCTTGGGGTTCCGAGTCCCTTCCGGGATGACTTCGGGATCATAGACGGAACCTACGGACCTTTGGAAAAAGTCTCTCACAAAACATCACCTGATACGGGCAAGCCCTATTCCTGGATGACCGGAGGTTGGAGGAAGCAGCGCGAACTCAAGTACGAATCGGATAGCGACCGTGACCCGACGGGCGATGAATTGAATGCCCAATGGGCGGTCAAGCGGCTCAATGAACTTGCGGAGGAAAAGACGCCCAAACCCTTCTTCATGGGGGTCGGGTTCGTCCGCCCGCACACCCCCTTGATCGTCCCCCAAAAATACTTCGACCGCTTTCCCTTGGATTCGATTAAACTTCCCGAAATCCTCAAAGGAGACGCCGAGGATACCTTCAAGAATACCGTGACTTCCCAAGAAGACGACCGGAGCGGAGACCGCGGAACCAAAATGTACGATAGCCTGATCGCTTCTTACCAAGGTGACCGCGAACTGGCTTTGAAAAAGTTCATTCAAGCCTACCTCGCAAGCGTGGCTTCAATCGACGACTTGGTCGGCGATCTCCTGAAGGCGCTCGACGAAACCGGCCTGGCCAAGAATACGATCGTCATCTTCACCAGCGACCACGGATGGGGAAATGGAGAAAAGGATTATCTCTACAAGAATGCCCTATGGCAGGAAAGCACCCGCGTGCCCCTCATTTTAAGAGCCCCGGGGGTTTCCCCCAAAGGGCAAACTTGCGACCACCCGGTCTCCCTCGTCGACTTGTACCCAACCCTATTGGACCTTTGCGGACTGCCAGCCGACACGATGAAAAATGAGAAAGGACGCCCCCTTGACGGGTTCTCGCTCAAGCCTTTGATCTCCGATCCCGAAAAAGGGAAATGGCAGGGTCCTGATTACGCGCTTACCGCCCTCTACAAATGGGCCCGATATTACGACCCGGCCTACCAAAACTATTCTCTCCGCTTCAAGGATTGGCGCTACGTCCGTTATGAAAACGGAAAGGAAGAGCTCTATCATTCGGCCAAAGACGAGCACGAGTGGAACAATTTGGCTCTCGACTCGAAATACTCCGACACCCTGAAAAAATTCCGCAAGAAATTACTGTCCATCATCCCGGAAAGCATTCCCGAAAAACCAAAATCCGATAAAGAATGGAAAGATCAGTACTTCAAGAAAAACCCGCTGGCGGATACCAACAAGGACGGGGCGCTTTCTTGGCCCGAGCTGAATGCGCACAAGAAATTGAAGAATGCTCCCAAGAATGCGGAGTATTGGAAAAACCAATATTTCAAGAAAAACCCCGGGGCTGATTCGAACAAAGACGGCAAACTCTCTTGGCCGGAATTCCACGCTCATAAAAAAAAGCAGGCCGACTAAAGCTTTGCCCCCAAGGGTTATCCTAACCTTGCTCCCCAAAGGCAGAGATCCTGCCTTCGTTTCCCCGAAAGAATCGAGATCGAAAAAACTCACAGGCAATCGTTTGGTTTTTGACTTCTTTTTGCAGCTGAAAACAAAGAGGAAAGGCTGAATTAGAGGGGGAGCTTTTTCTTTTTCTTGCGGACGGAACAAAAATGGGAAAGATGCAATTCATCCCAATCATGACCTCCCGAAACAACAAGCAAAGCATTGGAGAATCCGAATTAATCCCTGCGGGCCTGGCCGCCCACATTTTGGGCTTCAAACAGACCACCCCCATTATGAATTACGTCAAGAAGGGGTACCTCACTGCCCGGACTTCTCCTCAAAACAACCGGAAGTACTTCGATTCAAAGGATATTCTCAACTTCCCGAAGCCTTTGCCCATCCCTCCTCCCTCGGATAAATTCAAGGGACACGGAAGACCGGAAAAAGAACGTTGATGGAAGGAAGTTCACTCCGAACGAGTTACTTCCCTCCCGAAAAACTTATTTTCCGTACTGCCCCCAAAATTGAGCGGGGGGCATCAATTCTCGACGCTGCTCGTCAAAGGCCACCCCGATCTCCCTCAAGCCCTGCAACCTTTGGGCCACCTCCATTCCTCGCTCGATTCGCGAGGGCGTAAAAACCAAACGAGTAATGCTCAGTCCCTCGAGTGGAGAAAGATCTTCGATCAAGGTCTCTCCGATGTGAAGCCTTTGAATGACCGGTAATTTCCGAACAAAAGAGAGATCATTCACCAGGGTTCGGTGAAGGGTCAGGCTTTCCAAAGGAAGACCGGCCAAAGGAGAAAGGTCGGCGACGGGGGAATCGGTAAGCCAAAGCCCGCGGAGGTTGCTTTTTCTCAAAGGCTCGACGTCTTTGATTCGGGTGGCGACCGCGTAAAGCTGTTCCAATGGTTGACCCTGCAGCCCATCCAAGGATTCGACCGGGCTGTTGTTGAGACGCAACTCGCGAAGCTTGGCCTGACGCAGGCTCGCCAAGCTTACCACTCCGGTGTTTTCGAGCCAAAGCACGTTCAAAGGCATTCCTTGCAAGTGCCTGATTTCCCGAACCGGATTGCCGCTTAAGTCAAGGATCTCGAGTTTCAAGCCCTTCAATGGGGAAAGGTCGCGCAGACTGCAATTGGGAAACTCCGCGGCAACAATTCTTCCGCCCTCCTCGTGAAAACGGCCTTGCCCGCGATAATCCGGGTTGGCTTTTCTCAAAATCGCCTGAATGCGATCTTGCGGACTCCCTCCGCTCAAAGGGGGCGGCTGAGCCGCACCCACCGTCGCATCAGAGCTCAGCGTTTCCGGAGCATTCGAAGCTTCTTCGGTTGAACTTGAAGGGCTCGCCTCGCTTGAACCCGCAGGGCTTACACCGGACGATTCCGTTTCCGCATCGGGCCTTGCGTCATCACCGCAGGAAAGGAACAGAAGGCAAAGCCCAGCCCATAATTTGGGTAGAACTTGATTTTTCATAAAGGCTTAACCCAAATGTTTCGATACCGCACTGGATTTCCATGATTTTGCAAGTATACGTACCCGGGTTCCGGCCCTTCCCCGAGAGGTGATGCGGTCGTTCTCTTTGGCAAATCCAAATGCTCGTGGATGACCACGCCATTGTGCCGCACGG
>JAYOII010000091.1:7503-9900 GCA_038118685.1 Opitutia bacterium | reverse complement strand
GCCCTTGCCTCAAAAAAGAGTTAAAAATACGCAAATAAGAGATAGTGTTTTGTCGCGATCAAAGGTATTGCACATATTGTAGGCTTACCTGCGTCCCATGCGGACCCAAAGGGCCAATTTCATCGTAACAACAAAAGACAAAGAAGTAATGAGCAAAAAGACAGAGGACGCGAAAGCGGTTGAAAAACTCGGAAAAGCCAGGGATGCGATCGTGTCCGAATTGCGCAAGTCGATCGTCGGGATGGACGACGTGATCGACGAGATGATGATCGCCATCTTCGCCCGCGGGCACTGCCTTTTGGTCGGCGTACCCGGTTTGGCCAAGACTTTGCTCGTTAGCTCGTTGGCCGAGACCATGTCCCTTGGTTTCAAGCGTATTCAGTTCACGCCCGACTTGATGCCTTCGGACATTACGGGAACGGAATTGCTTCAGGAGGATCCGGAAACTCACGAGCGCAGATTCAAGTTCCAAAAGGGGCCCGTTTTCACCAACCTTTTGCTCGCCGACGAAATCAATCGTACGCCACCCAAAACGCAGGCGGCTCTTTTGGAAGCGATGCAGGAAAAGAGGGTTTCATCGGGTGGAGAGGATTTCAAGTTGGACGAACCCTTTTTCGTTTTGGCCACTCAGAACCCGATCGAGCAGGAAGGAACCTACCCCTTGCCCGAAGCTCAACTCGACCGCTTCCTGTTTAACATCAACGTCAAGTATCCCAGCAAGAGCGAGGAACTCGACATCATGCGCAACGTAACCGGAGACGAAGAACCCGAGCTGAAAGAAGTGGTGGATGCCAAGACGATCATCGAATTTCAGCGTCTGGTCAGGAGAATCCCGGTGGCGGATCACGTTTTCGAATATGCCGCCGCTTTGATTCGGGCCACCCGTCCCGATGAGCCCGACTCACCCGAATTCGTTCAAAAACTGATGTCTTGGGGCGCCGGACCCCGGGCCTCTCTCAACCTCATTCTTGCGGGCAAGGCGCGGGCCGCCCTCCGCGGACGATCTCACGTGTCGACCGATGACGTGAAAGCCGTGTGCCTTCCCATTCTCAGGCACCGCATTATTCCCAGTTTTGCCGCCCGCTCGGAAGGGATGACTTCCGATTCCTTGATCGAAAAGCTCCTCGAAGAAATTCCGGCCAACGAGGACCTCTATCAGGAAAAGGTCGTTTGAGCAGATAGATGTCCGAACGATTGCCGGAAACCAAGTACCTCGACCCGGAGGTTCTTCAAAAATTGGGTGACCTCGAATTGATCGCCCGGGAGGTGGTCGAGGGGTTGAGGGTGGGCAGTCACCGCAGTCCGTTGCGGGGTTTCAGCACGGAATTCGCGCACCACCGGCAATACGTTCCCGGAGATTCCCTGAAGACCATCGATTGGAGGGTATACGGCCGGTCCGACCGCTATTACACCAAACTCTACGAGGCGGAGACCAATTTCGACTGTCACCTGCTGATCGACTCGAGTTCATCCATGACCTACGGTTCGGGCAAGGTCGGCAAACTGGAATACGCCAAGTTTCTCGGCGCCTCCCTGGCCTACTTGGTTCTCAAACAGAGGGATTCCGTCGGGTTGTCGATTTTCGACTCGGAAATTCGGGCCTACCTGCCTCCCCGATCGACGATGGGCGTGCTTTTGGAGATGGATCGATTGCTCAGGGACGTCAAACCAACCCCCAAAACGGCCATCGCAAAACAATTGAGCGACCTCGCCCTGATGATGAAGAGACGGTCCTTCGTGATCATCCTTTCCGATTTCCTTTCCGAAGCGGACGACGTTTTGGCAGGTCTCGAACACCTCAGGTTCGCCGGCCACAACGTCATGGTCCTGCATACCCTCGATCCTTACGAACTGGAGTTTCCTTTCGAGGGGACTTGGCAATTCGACGGTTTGGAGGGCGAGGAACCTTTGATTACTCAACCCGAGCGTATCAAAGAAGATTACCTGGCCAATCTCAACGAATACCTCAGTGCCTTCCGCGAAGGGTGCGTGGCCAGTCAAATCGACTACGCTCTGGTGGACACGTCCAGACCTTTGGACGTTTTCCTGAACGAATTCTTTCATCAGCGCGAATCCCTGCTGAACGGATCGGCGGGCAGAGCATGAGCTTTCTCAATCCACTTCTTCTTGTTGCGGCTATCGGGGTCGCATTGCCTATTTTGGCTCATTTGCTCAACCGGCAGCAAGTGAAGCGTACCGATTGGGCGGCGATGCAGTTCCTCAATCGCAACTTGCGGGTGCGAGCGCGTCAGTTACGCCTTCGGGACATTCTTCTTTTGATCCTTCGTTGCCTTGCCTTGCTGTTGTTGGTTTTGGCCTTGTCCCGTCCGTTCTGGCAGGCGGGTTCGGGTGGCTGGTTCGGCGGGGAACCCCGGGCCGGTGTCGTTTTGGCCATCG
>JAYOII010000091.1:0-7493 GCA_038118685.1 Opitutia bacterium | reverse complement strand
GGACATGGATCGGAAGGAACGACCCGGTTCGACCGGGCATTGGAACAAGCCAAGATCATTTCCGAGAACATCCGACCGGGCGACCCCGTTTCCCTTGTCCTCATGGGAGGTCAAGACGAAGTCCTTGTTCGGAACATGGCCTTTGATCAGGAGCGATTCGGCCAGCTTCTCGAAAGAGCCAAACCTTCTCCCGCGGGCCTCGATCTCAATCGCGTGCCCAAGCGCATCGAGGAGTGGCTCGATGACATGGATGCCCCCCAGAAGGAGACCTATTTCATAACGGACGTACAGGCCCGTGACTGGAGAAGGCTCTCCTCGAGTTTCCAATCGGCTTTCTCCAGGTTGCAGGAAAAGGCGAATGCCTACGTCGTTGCCCTACCTGGTTCGGGTGAGAACCTGGCCATTACCGAACTCAGTCTTGTCTCAGGGGTTTTGCGCAAGGGCACGACCGCCCGTTACCAAGCCACCATTCGCAACTACGGATCGGAACCGGTCGCCAACCTCGAAGTGCGGTGTCGAGTAAACGGCGTTCAAATTGACGCCAAGACCATACCCCTCGTCCAAGCGGGGACCTCCGAAACGGTCTCTTTGTTCGTCCCCTTTCACAATGCCGGCCCGGCCCGAATTACCGCTGAGATTACCGACGACCACCTTGCTGCGGACAACTTGCGCAACATGGTTTCCATCGTCCGCGAACGCGTATCCATTCTTTGCGTGGATGGGTCCAACGGAGATGCGGGCCGCCTTTTGGTTTCCGCCCTTCTCGCCCGCAGCGACGGAATCAAGGACGAAGACTACGTAGTCCGATCGATTCCTTGGATTTCTCTTCCTTCCGAGAAACTGGACGAAGTGGACGTCATGATCCTCGCAAACGTTCCCGAAATTACGGTCGAACAAGTCGAGGACCTTTCGCGTTTCGTTCGCAAGGGCAACGGCTTGGTTTGGTTTGCCGGCGAAAACGTCGAGTCCACTCTCTGGAACGAGCGGATGACCAAGGGACCAACCCCTCTTCTCCCCGCCATGCTCAGGGAACCGGTTGAAGTGGGCACGGCCTTGGGCGCAGGCAGGCCTCTGAGCCCGGACATGCCTCTGCACGGCGTTTGCCTGCCTCTGCGATCACTGCCGGAAGATCTCTTCAGCGAAACGCTTTTCCTCAAGCGGTTGGAGGTCGAACCACTCCCTTCGGGTTCGCCCGTCCTGAACCTTGCCGGAAGCGAAGCCCCGATCCTCTTGGAGCATTCGCTCGGCAGGGGGCACGTATTCCTCTTCACGACCTCGGCTGAAACGAGTTGGAACAACATGGCTCAGACGCCCGTTTTCCCGATGCTCATGCAACAGATCGTGACCTACCTGACCGGTCGGGAATTCGAGCAATCGCGCGTGGTGGGCGATTCCATCTCACTTTCTTACGTCGAGCAACCGGATGCGGGCGACGCAGTGTTCGAAACACCCTCGAACCAACTGATCACGGTTCCCGTCGGGGAATACCGCGATCAGTTCGTGGCAAGATTGGAGAATTCCCGGGAATCGGGTTTTTACGAGGCTCGAGTGAGCGTTCAGTCACCCGGTACGCCGATTGCCGTAAACGTCGATCCCAGCGAGTCGGAAGTCGCTTCCCTTTCCGCCGCCGAACTTAATGCCAACCTGAACGGTACGGGTGTCACGATCGTGAACTCGGGGTTGGAACTTGCCGCGGCGATCAAGAGCAACCGGACCGAAAGATCCTTCTGGAGGAATTTCATGATCGCCGGTCTTGCCCTGCTGTTGGCGGAGAGTCTTTTTGCCGATTGGCTGCGAAAAAGAAAACGGGCACGAAGCGGTTCCGTGGAAAGGCCCTCCGACACCCTCAACGAAACGCAGAATGCCTGAGGTGATTCCATTCTTCGGTCCGGTCGAGGAAGTCTTTTGGGCACGCCCCGTGTCTACCGGGGCACTCCTCGCTATCCTTGCCGGAATCATTCTTCTGAGCATCTATCTCTACCGCCGTCCTTGGGGCATGCCTTTGGCTGTTCGAGTCGGCTTGGCGATTTGCCGCGTAGTGGTTCTCGCCCTTGTCGTGGCCAGCCTGCTTGAACCAACCGCAGTCGTGAAGGAGTCGCTCGCGCAAGCGCGGAGCTTGCCCGTCTTGCTCGACGTTTCGGAAAGCATGTCCATCAAGGACCAGCGCAAGAGGCCCGAGGACATCGTCTCCGCCGCCAAGGCGCTCGGCATGTTCTCCTCCGAGGAGAAAGCCGAACCCGACCGTTTGGTGATGCAATTGGACACGAAGCAACGCCAGACCATCACGGCTTCTTCGCGCCTCGATCTCGGGAAAGCCGCCTTGACGAACTCGGGTCGTTCGGCCTTCGATTCGCTGGGCGAGTCGCTCGAAATCAGTTTCCACGCCTTTGGCTCGTCCACACGCATGATCAGCGACGGCAAAACCTTGAATTCAGAGGATATGGCCGGTCTGAAAGCCGGGGAACCGACCACCTCCATTTCCTCTTCGCTTGAAGCGGTAGCCAGTTCCGGAGGAATTCCGCCGGCGGGCATCGTTTTGTTCTCGGATGGGATCGACAACACTCCCTCCGAACGATCCGACGCGGTCCTTCGGGACCTGGGAGCCCGCGGAATCCCGGTTTACACGGTACCGATCGGACTCAGCGATCCGGACGACGTGAGTATTCGCAACCTGATTATGCAAGAGGTCGCCTACTCCGGCGACAAGGTTCCGGTGCGCGTCCAAATCCAATCCAAAGGCTATGAAAAGCGCACCGCCCGGCTGTCCGTGCTGCTGAATGAACGACGCGTTTCTTCCCGCGTGGTCAAGTTGGACGGAGGCATGCAATTCGAAGAAATTGATTTTCGAGTCGACGTTTATGAGAAAGGCGCCGCCCGCATCGAGGTCGTCATCGAGCCCTTCGACAACGAGGTGTCGATCGTCAACAACCGGGTTGCAAGAAGCGTCCGGGTCGTGAACGAAAAAGTCAACGTTCTCTACCTCGAGGGCAACGCCCGATGGGAATACCGCTACCTCAGGGCGATCCTCAAGCGCGATCCGCGCATCAACGCCACCTTTGTCGCATCCAACGTCGGACCCGAGGTTGCCCGCAATTCATCCGAGCACGTGGAACGATTCCCCCATTCACGGGAAGACGCCTTTCAATACGACTTGGTGATTCTGGGCGACGTCGACGCCTCCTTTTTCTCCGAAGAAGAACTGGGCCTCCTCGAAGAACTGATCAGGGACCGGGGGGCATCGCTGCTCATGCTTTGCGGTCCCATGCATTCTCCCGGATCTTATTCGGGTACGCCGGTGGAGACCATGCTGCCGGTACGCTTTGATGCCGATGCGGAATGGGAAAAGATCGCCGAAACGGTGTACCCGGTGCTCACCCCGGAAGGTCAGAGCAGCCTGGTGATGACCTTGGAGAACGACCTGGAGCTCAATGACCGGGTATGGAGCCGCATGGCGCCTATGGATCAATTGCCTCCTCTGCTTTCCGCCAAACCGGGAGCCACCGTACTCGCGGTGCTTTCCGACAGCACGGCCCGTGACCAAAGTTATCCCTTGGTCGCCTGGCAACGCTATGGAACCGGCAAGTGCATGTCGATCGCCTCGGACAGGTTGTGGCGTTTGCGTTACCGGGCCGGCGACAAATACCATTGGCGGGTTTGGTCCCAGTGCATCCAATTCATGACCCTCTCGCGGTTGATGGGTGAACACAAGCGCATCCGGTTGGAAACCGATCGGTCGGTCTATGCCGTCGCTGATCAGTGCCGCCTCTACGCTCACGTTCTCGATGACGATTTCGAACCGGTCGCGCAACCCGCTTTCGAGGTTTACTTGACGAGTTTGGAGGGCGGTGAAGCGAAGCAACGCATCAGCCTTCGTCCCGATCAGTCTCAGCCCGGACTCTACGAAGGTTACTTCACCCCGCCGGAAACGGGTCGCTACCGGATGGAAGCAAGCGAAGATGACCGCATGGTGTCCAACGCCACGGAATTTCAGGTGACCGAGATTCGACAGGAACTCATGGACACGGCTGCCCGGCCGGAGCGCCTGCAACGTATCTCCGAGCTGACCGGCGGTGCGAGCCTTGAGATCGGGGAGTTGTCTTCCCTCCCCTCCCTCCTTGAAGATCGGCTCCTAACCACCACCATTCGCTCCGAACGCCCTCTTTGGGACAATGGCCTGGTTGCTTTCCTGGTGATCGCTTTGCTGGGAATCGAATGGATATTCCGGAGAAAGTATGATTTGCCATGACCAAGCATAAGCAAGAGTCCACTTTGGAACCAAGCCTCCGGGCCATTTGGAATCGTACCCAAAGAAAACGGTTTTTCGCCGGCTTGCTTGCTTTGTGCCGATGGGCAATCCCCCTTTTCCTGGTGGGAATGACCCTTGACTGGCTCGCCTACCTCCCTTCGTCCGGACGTTTGGCGGTATTGATCGTCCTCGTCTCCTGCTCCTTGTTTCAGGCATGGCGTCAAGGTTGGCGCTACCTCCGGGCCTATGACCCGACGCGCACCGCGCTTGAAATCGAGGATCGCCTGGGAGGACTCGAAAGCCTGCTGGTAACTGCCGTGCAGTTTGAAAAGGACAAGCCGAAGTCCGGCGGTTCCGAATCACTCAGGCAATTGACCCGGCAAAACGCAGAGATCGAAGCCGCTAAGTTCGAGGTTGCCCAAATAGTCGATTTCAAAGCCCTCCGAAGACCGGTCTTGATTTTCTCCGCATTGGTCGCAGTGATGCTGATTTTCTCATTGAACAACGGTCCGTTCCTGGCAGCCGGACTGAAGCGGATTTTCACACCTTGGGCGCAAGTCGCCTACCCCACCGATACGAAGATCGATCTAGGGCCGGGAGAACTCGTTTTCAAGGAGGGCGATTCTGCTGAGATCGTGATCGGGGTGTCGGGGGTCGTTCCCAAGCATGCCGACCTGCTCCTCCGTACCGGAGAGGCAAGCGAGCGCGAATTGGAGATCGAGATCGTGAATGGACTTTGCCGTTATGCCATCGCCTCCGCCTCGCGTGATTTCAGTTACCGGATCGAGGCCGGGGATGCCCGAAGCGAATGGCGTCAAGTGCGAGTGATCTCTCCGCCCAAGATCGAGAAAGCTCAGGTTGATCTGGCCTACCCAAGCTACCTCGAACGTCCTGCCGAATCGGTCGAAGCTCTGACCTTGACCGTACCCGAGGATACCACGATTCGTTGGCAGTTATCGCTCGATCGCCCCATTCGGGATGCATTCGTAAACCGAGACGGCGAAGAACCCAAGCGGCTGGAGGTGGTCGGCTCAAACAAGCTCGTTTTCGAGGAGACTGTCGACGCATCGCGGGGTTACGACTTCTCATGGATTGAGGCGGAACACGGCTTTGCTTTCGTAAGTCCGCGCTATTATCTCCAAGTCGCCTCCGACCAACCTCCCCGGGTGGAATTGGTCAAGCCTTCGAGCAACCTGATTGCTCTACTGGGGCGCCCGTTGGTCTTTGCCGCCCGAGCCAGTGACGATCATGGTATCGGTTCCTCCTCCATCGCTTATCGAGTCAATTCGCGCGAAGAGAAATCGGTGGCCCTCGAAACTCCGCTTCAGAACGGGGGCGGCGAACAAAAAATCGATTGGGATTACCGGGAGGCTCTGCCTGACCTCAAGGTCGACGATACGGTTTCGTTCCTTCTCGAGGTGACGGACAAATATCCCGATGGGCCTCAGGTCGTTCGCTCGGAGACGAGAAGACTCACGATTCTCTCCAAGGAAGATTATCTCGAGCAGATCCGAAAAAAGACCGACCGTCTTCTCTCCCGCGTCCAGACGACCTATCGACAACAACGGGCGGCTTTTGAAAGCGTGCGCAACCTCGATTCGAAGGACGAGGGATATCTGCAGGCTTGCCAAGTCGAAGCGATTCGCCAGGAAATGTTGCGCGAGCAGCTCAAAGGCATTGCCGGGCAATTGAAGGACTTGCTTGATGACTTGGCCGCGAACAAGGTCTCCGATGAGGCCGAGGGCGAGTCGTTGGAGATGATTCGCTCGGCCTTGGTTCGGATCGCCGATACTCATCTCGCCGATGCGGCATCCCGCCTCCGACTCCAATCCGACGTGACGGAGGGGAATTTGAAGGAATCACCCGACCTTTCTCCCGCAGCCCGCGCAGTCAACGAAGGGGCTCGCGATTTGGCCAGCCTGGTCTTGCTCAGGGGGATTGATTCCGCCCAGGAAGTCTATGCCCGGGAAGCCCGTATGCTCGCCGAGGTTCAAGCGTCTTTGCGCTGGCGGACCACCTTGATTAAGTCGGTTGAGTCAGGGGAGGCTCTATCCAAGCAACAAGACGAATTGGCTCGGTGGACCCGTCGCCTGATCGCCGATCTTCAGGAAGGCATGCGCTACGACAAGCGGCCGTTGGCGGTTCTCCGGTTGATTCAGAGCGTCAAGAATTTACAACGGGCCAAAACCGAAGAACGGATGAGAAAAGCCGGAGAACTGATCGAACAAGGTCAAACCGATGAAGCGGGAGCGCTTCAGTCGGAGTTGGTGACGACCTTGTTGGATGCCGAATTCAGCGTGAGGCTAAGCGGCGCCTACTCGACGTTAATCAAGACCAGAGACCGAATCCGCTCCATTCGAAAGTCTCAGGCGGTCCTTCGTGAAAAATGCTCCGTCGGAACGGATCAGGACTTCGAGGAAAGCAAGGAGCGATTTGAGCAAGACCAGGCCAAGCTGCGCAAAGGCTTGATCACCCTGCTTGTGCAGACCGTTCCTGCCCCGAGAACCAAACTGTCGGACGAAACTTGGCCTGAAGTCCCTCCCGTGCGAGCCCTCCTGAAGGAGGCCGACCGTGCCATGGCGGATTCGATGAAACACCTTTCTTCCGGCCGGCGTGATGAAACGCTGTCCAACCAAGGCAAGGCCGAGCAGGCATTGACCCGGCTTTCGGGGTTGGTGGATCAATGGTCCGTGGAATTGGGACTTCGAACGCTCGGGTTGAGCACGCTTGTCGCAGTGAGCAGCAATCGCGAAACCTTCATCGAGGGAATGGAAGCGAAAGTCGTTCACCTTTGGGACAAAACGGACGAAGCCGCCCTTGATGAAAAAGACGTCGATCACCTGGCTGAAGATCTGCTTCTCCTCGCCGAAGACTTGAACGCATTCAATTCCGAACTGCTCAAGCGAGGAGAATCGAATGAAGACAAAGACGCTCCCCCTCTTCTGAGCCGGACGAAGCGCGCGGAGAAAGCCATGCGCAAGGGCGCTGTCTCATTGAAGGCCAACGAAGCCGAAGAGGGGATCGAACGACAGGGGGAAGCGGCCGACCTCCTGGCCGAGGCTCTCCTGCTCGTTTCCGCTCAAAACGAGAGGCTCGATTTGCTGCAGAGCTTGCTTATGTTTCAACGCTCGGTTGGTTTTGCCATTGGTTACCTGAATGACCTCGGTTCCGAGCAGCGTGACCTGATGACTGCGACCGAGGCCCTTCCATCCGATGACCCTTCCGCCCTCTTGCCCAGGCTTAAAAA
>JAYOII010000090.1:0-9941 GCA_038118685.1 Opitutia bacterium | reverse complement strand
AGAGCATGCGGCTGTTTTCCGGTGGAACCGGGCGGTCATCCACCGCATGGGCCATGAAAACAGGCGGGGTTTCTTTGGTCACTTGTTTTTCGTTGGAGAAGAGATCCACCATTTGGAGGTCGGGGTTGTTTCCGAGCAAGTTGCGCTTGGAACCGCGGTGAGTGTGCTTGCCCATGGTGACGACCGGGTAGACCAAAATGGCGAAGTCGGGCCGGCAGGAAATCCGGTCGAAAAGGTTCTTGGCGGGCGGCCCACCGGACTTGGGGAAGTGAGTGGCGGCAGTGGAAGCCAAGTGCCCGCCTGCAGAAAAGCCAACGATCCCCACCTTGTTGGCGTTGATCTTCCATTCCTTGGCCCGGTGACGGACCAATCTGATGGCCCGTTGGGCATCCTCGAGAGGAACGAAGGAACGACCCTTGGGCAGACGGTATTGGAGGACCACGCCGGTGATACCATGGCTGTTGAGCCATTGAGCAATGCCATGTCCCTCGGCTCCCATGACGAGCCCTCCGTAGCCTCCGCCCGGGCAAATGATGGCTGCAGCGCCATTGGGCTTGGCCGGTCGGTGCAGGTGGATCCAGGCTCCTTCCTTGTTTTCGACACCATCGATCTCCTGCAGGGCTATCTTTTCAGGCTTGGCCATGAGAAGGATCGGAAGGAAAAAAAGTGGGAATATCTTGAGTGCGGTATTCATAGGCGATAGTGAACATCAGATGTCTCCCGCGTTCCTTTGTCCATTTCATTCTAACCTATTTCAGGAATGGGCTAAGCTAGAGAAGGCGGTTTGCCCGGTGGCGGAGAGAAAGGAAAGGGAAGAATGCCTGACTTAATTGAGTATGGTTCGGTGGCATACGAGGAGTCAATCGCCCTTCGTTACCAGGTCCTGCGCAAACCCCTTGGTCTTTCCTATGACCCTTTGGAACTAGCAGGGGAGAAGGATTCCTTCCATTTGGCCTTGAGGAAGGGAGCCGTACTGGTGGCCTGTCTTGTGCTCAAGCCGTTGGACGAACCATGCATCAAGATGCGCCAATTGGCGGTGCGGGAATCATCCCAAGGAAAGGGGGTCGGGCGGGAACTCGTGAACTATGCCCATTCCTTCGCGAGGGAACGGGGATATGCGGAGATCGTTCTGCATGCCCGCGAGACGGCCCGAGGCTTTTATTGGAAGTTGGGCTATGTGACTGAGGGGGATTTCTTTACCGAGGTGGGCCTTCCCCATCTCTTTATGCGGAGAATGCTATAGTCGTACCTTCGGTTTGGGGAAGAGATCCGCTGTCCTTTTCAGGCAATCAGGTCGGAAACCACCTTGCCATGAAGATCGGTAAGTCGCTGGTCCAAGCCACCAAAGGGATAGACCAATCTTTCATGGTCCAAACCGAGAAGATGAAGAATGGTTGCGTGTAGGTCATGAACGTGAACGGGGTTCTCGGTAACCTTGAAGCCAAGTTCGTCGGTTGCTCCGTAGGTCAGACCGGATTTGAGGCCGCCTCCGGCCATCCAGACCGTGAAGGCCTCCTTGTGATGATCGCGACCATCGCCACCTTGCAGCATGGGAGTACGGCCAAATTCCCCGGTCCAAATGACCAGGGTCTCGTCGAGCAATCCCCTTTCCTCTAGATCGCGAACGAGGGCGGCGAGGGGGCGGTCCAATTCCTTGCACTTCTGGGGTAGTTCCTTGAAAAGCTTGTTATGGTGATCCCATCCACCGTCCCGCAATTGTACGAAGCGAACGCCCCGCTCGACCATTCTGCGAGCCATCAGCAAATTATTGGCAAGCGAGGGTTTGGAGGGATCGGCTCCGTAGGCTTTCAGAGTTTGTTCGGGTTCGCCCTTCAAGTCCACTAAGTCGGGAATGGAACGCTGCATGCGAAAGGCCATCTCATATTGCTCGATGCGGGTGAGAATTTGAGGATCACCCAAAAGATCAAATCGTTTGTGATTGAGTAGATTGATGGTGTCGATGGTGGCTCGGCGGTCATCGACCGACATACCCGCGGGGTTGGAAAGGTAATACACGGGATCCTTTCCCGAGCGGAAACTCACCGCTTGGTTGACGGATGGCAAAAAACCCGCGGGCTTCAGGGGAGATCGGGATTGTGATTTCCCGCTGTACATGTCCACGAAGGCGGGCAGGTCTGAGTTCTCGGTGCCCAGACCATAGCTTACCCAGGCACCCATCGATGGCCGACCGGGGCGTTCTACACCCGTAGCCATCATCACTTGGGCGGGCGTGTGGTTGACGTTGTCCGTCTGCATGCTGCGGACAAGGGTCGTCTTGTCGACTAGTTTGGAAAGATGTGGAAGGAGTTCGGAAAATTCCATTCCGCAGTCTCCGTATCTTTGAAAGGAGTAGGGGGTGCCGAGCAACTTGGATTTCGGGTTGATGAAGGCGAACCTCTGTCCTTTGATCAGATGGTCCGGAACCATTTTGCCATTGTTCCGGACAAGAACGGGCTTGCGGTCGAAGAGTTCCAGTTGGGAAACTCCGCCCGAAGAGAAAACAAGAATGACGTTTTTGGCTTTGGGCGCAAAGTGCGGGCCCGGAGCGACTTTTTCAGGTAATGGTTTGCTCTTTCCCAACATGGACTGCATTGCGATCGATCCCAATCCAATCCCTAGGGTCGAGAGAGCGGCCCGGCGGGAAAGGTCGTGTTGCCCGAAGATTCCCTCCTTTGGATCGAATAGGCTCATCCTTTGGAAATGGTTTCGTCGAGGTTGAGGAGAACGTTGGCTACCTGAAACCAAGCTGCCAGCATAGCTACCTCGGAAGCATTGAGCGGGCTGACGCCGAGAGCCAGTTCTCCGCGGACGGAGTGCAATAACTTGTGAGCCGAATCGCCATTCTCGGAGAATGTTCGAACGCTTTCTTCATAAAGTCCACGAAGCACATCCGTCTCCTTCTGGTCAGGGGCGCGCGTGGTTGAAAGACAAAACCCAAAGTGAATCGCGTCTTTGATGGAATTCGATTTTGACCGATCGAACATTCTGCGAGCCAAGCCAAAGCCCGCTTCAAGAAAGATCGGATCGTTCATGAGGGTGAGAGCCTGGAGGGGTGTGTTCGTACGTTCGCGATCCGCGGAGCAGTTAATGCGACTCGGCGCATCAAAATTGGCAAGGGTCGGGTGGAGATAGGTTCTTCTCCATATCGTGTACAAGGATCTTCGATATCTTTGCTCCCCCGTTGAAGTGACGTATCTGGGAGATTTGTCATCCCGAATCCACCAGATGCCTTCGGGTTGGGGAGGGTAGGCAGGAGGACCTCCGATGGCGGGGATGAGCAATCCGCCAACAGCGAGAGCGTTGTCCCGGATCGCTTCGGCGGAAAGGCGGAGCTTGGGAAACCTGATCAATAGTCGGTTTTGCGGATCCTTTGTCTTGTTATCGGGAAAAATACGTGGTGATTGAGCGTAGGTGGAGGACAAGACGATTTGCTTGAGAAGTTTTTTCATGGACCAATTTTGCTCAACGAAATCCACGGCCAGCCAGTCGAGCAAATCAGGATGAGAGGGAGCTTCGCCTTGCGTCCCAAAGTCGGCCCCCGTTCTTACCAAACCGGTACCGAAGATCTCCGTCCACCACCTGTTGACGGTTACCCGGGCCGTCAGAGGGTTTTCCGGGTCCACCAACCATTGGGCGAGCCCTAACCGGTTGTCGGGAGCTTCTTGCTCGGGCGGGTGAAGGAAGCCGGGTACCTTGGGCAAAACCTTTTCACCCTTGGTCTCGTAATTACCCCGCAAAAAGATCTGTGTCATTCGCTTCTTTTGCATTTCCTGCATGACGAAGGTAGAGGAATTTCCAATTTTGACGGAAGGGCCGGCCATGGCGGAGCGCCCTGGACCGATACTCTTCCCCATTTCATCCGGGGTATTGTTGAAAAAGGCGACCAGTTGATAATATTCTTTCTGGGAGATGGGATCGTAAAAATGATCGTGACACTGGGCGCACTCGAGGGTCGCGCCTAGCCAGACCGTACCGGTTACGTTGACCCGATCCAGTACCTGGTAGGTTCGGCGGGCCTCTTTGGGGGTTCCACCTTCCGTATTGAAGGGCGCCGCCCGATGAAAGCCCGTGGCCACCTTTTGGGAAAGAGTGGCATTGGGCAAAAGGTCGCCCGCCAATTGCTCGATGGTGAATTGATCGAAGGGCATGTCGTCGTTAAAGGCCTGCACGACCCAGTCTCTCCATGCCCAACTGGGCCGTACCACGTCTTCGTGAATGCCAGTGGAATCACCGTAGCGGGCGAGGTCGAGCCAGTGGCGCGCCCACCTCTCTCCAAAATGGGGTGAGTCAAGAAGCCGGTCGACTACTTTTGACCGGAAACCGGGGGAATCCTTGTCCAGAAAGTCTTCAAGCTCCTCGATCTTGGGAGGAAGACCGGTCAGATCGAAATGGACGCGCCGAAACCAGGTCGATGGACTGGCTGCAGGAGAAGGTTGCAAATCCGCCTCCTCCAGCTTTTGCAATACAAAGTGATCGATCGGTTGTTTGCACCATTTCGGATTCTTGACCTGTGGCAAGGAAGGGCGAACTGGTTTTCGATAGGCCCAATGAGATTCATCGGCAGCGAAGCAAAGGGTTCCGTGGGTAACGATCAGAAAACCCAAGCATAAAATTTTCAATCCGTGCATCACATGTCGATTGAAATCCGATATTCAGTGATAGGCTAGTATATTTTAATCAAAATATACAAATTCATTTGCGTTGAGCAGGGAATGACAGAGGACATAAAGTCCGTCCTTCTCGATCACGGATGGAGAGATTTCCATTTCCTCGCGGTTTGTCGGGCGGTTGATGGGCAAGGCCTAGTTGCCCTTGCAATCAAGGGAGCATGCCAACGGGTCCGGATGACCGAGACAATTCATTTTTGAATTGCTCCAGTCGAGCCTTCAACTTTTTGGCGAACTCGGGATGTGAATTGTGAAAAGATTGCTAAATACCAATCGCTTAAACTTGGTTTTCATTATCGGGGTATTTTTAACAGCATGACTTGTAGCATGGTTGAAAACTTTGTAGTGATCGGACTATTTTAGGGAGACTTTGATAATGCCCCAAGGGTTCAAAGGTGGTATGAGAAGCCGTAACTTTCCGTCCGGATGCCTTTCAGGCGTCAGTTCTTTAACTAAGGCCAATTGATTGAATATCGACTCTGCATAAATTTTTTCATGAAGGTTTTGGTCGTATGCGGTCGGAGTGAATAAATTGAAAGCTATTTTGTTTCCAAAGAAAAACTGCGTTTGATCGAGAATGAGAGTGAAAGATTGAGGCTTGTTCCAATCAACTAAATGAATGACGACAGGCGCGGATTCTGACTTGGGTATACATCGCACTACCGCCACAACTCCATCGTGATTACCTTGGAGAACAACAGGGCTTTTATTGAATTTGTAGATTGATGTTGGAATGCCACCACCTCTACAAAACACTGCCTCATAGCCGTCAAAAAGCTCGGGTATCGCTCTCACGAATCCATAGATATCGGCATATTCCTCTGCCGTTCCGAAGTAGCGGGGACCACCGTTATTCTTCTGCCAAACATCCCAGGGAACGATCATAAGAGATCCCATTGCATAAGTGGTGGCAATGCAACTTCGGGTAAAAGGAACAATATTGGCAGGTGGCGTCAAGGCATCATACCTGGGAGGACAGAGAACATGGCCTTTTCCGATTTTCCGTTCAGGTGAGCACACCCACCTCCAGATTTTCATAGGGCTAATGTTATTCATTCGGGTTTCTGCCATTCCAAAATCTGCCCATTTGCTGTAGTCTTTCCAAACGACATTTGAACTCGTGTTGCAAGAGAAGGGAATCTGCACTCCTCCGTTTGCTTCGGCAGCAACTTTTCGGAGCGTCTCATAAAACTGCAACAACCCTTCGAGCAAAAACTTTTCGTGTAGTTCTTTAAGATCTGGCGGGATGAGATCCTTACCTCCTTTGGAATGAACCCATTCGCGGTAGGAAAACTCATCGATATCAAGGTCAATACTCCAGTCTCGCCGCTGTTTTTTTGAAGAATTTTGTTTTAACCAAAGTGAAAATTTTTCATTCGAGGCATCGCCGTAACCTCCTTTCCGATAAACTGCTTCAGCATAATTCATTCCCGGATCGTCTACCTGGATCCCATCCGCACCCAATCTAATCATCTCCCGTACATGATTCGATGCAATCTTCATGTATTGCTTACTCCAAACATCCCCGATTGCCGGTTTCGAAGGGAGATGTGCGAGAACTGATAAATCTCCGTTTACACTCCGATCCCGACCGCGAATTCTTACAAATCCTCCGATTTCGTCAGGCAGTACGGAACTGATTGCTCCATTGTAATTCAAGTCCAGAGCATTTGTGCGCCCGATGATATTTTCCTGATTTCCATAGTCATAGACCCAATCAAGACGAGTAGAGAAAAAACGGGGAAGTGTGCTGAAAGTATCATGAGGATCCTTTTGATTTTCGGGACGGAATCGGCGGCTCGAAAATGAAATGTCACTGAGTTTGGGATATCCTAATCCTCGATTTGAAGCCCTTGCCGATTCGGCAATGTGCGATGGTTCTTCAACCCCTTTAACATGTATTGATGAAAAGCAAACCGACGAAATGAAAAAGGATATCAAAGAAATGCTTCTGATAAATTTGAATTTAATCATACTTTGAAAGTTACTTAACCAGTGAATTGAGAGTGTAGTAACCTTTCATGACGTGGCCCGAGGGATATTCCACTTCAAATTCGTACACGTAATATTGCCGTAACTCATCCACTTGGATTGAGAAAGTCGAAGGTTTGGCTTCATTTTGGACAACTTCTGCCTTGTGGGACTTTTTATTGATTTCAGGGCCGCCGTAGCTTCTGGAGTATCGATAGGTAAAACTGGAGAGTTTAACGTTTAAGTCGTTGGGAACAGGTTTGGTTAACTCCAAGTCAAAACCTGTTGGAGTGGCTCTTATTTCCTTGATGGCCAAAGAGACTTTTCCGGTGAAGTTTACCTTTTGCAATCCATAGGACTTATTGCCCAACGAAGACCAACCCCGATTGGACATGCCGACAAAGAGAGTTCCATCCGGCGAGAACTTCAAGCGAAGAACAGCCGAGGGGAAACCATCCATAAATGGGAAACAGGCTCCTTGGTACTGACCATTGACCTTTTCCAAAAACACTCGATTGATGGCAGAGTTGGTAAATTCGCCAACCAACAATTGGCCATCAAACGGGCCAAACTTACCCTTGCAGTCGATGACTTCGATATCGGTCGCGCTTCGTCCCATTTTATTATAGGGAAGCCAAACTGCGGGTGGAACCAGTTCTTTACACTGTTTGATCGCTTCAGGGTAAGAAATATTTTGAGGGGGCGGTTTGAATTTCATCGGAGAACCGGGAAGTTTCATGGAACCCAAACCTTCCTGGTTGCCATAAAAAACACCCTTGCGAAGATGGTAGATGGGGGTGGCCGGAATCCAAGTGCCTTGTTGATCTGAGAAAAACATATCCCCTGCTAAATTTGCACCGAGACCGGATGGGGAACGCATACCGCAAGCCATGGGGATAAACTTTCGGTCTTCGCCAATAATGCCGCCCCATCCGCGCCAGCCTGTTGCGTTGTTGGCATGTTCACCCATGTCAAGGTTGAGGGTAACCCATTTGTTGCCTTTGCCGTCAACTTCCGGTCCGTATACGTAAGCGTGATAAGAACCCGAAACCGACCAGCCTGTTGACTCCGTCAAATAGGCATCGGCGATTCCATCCTTATCGCGATCTTTCAGCCGGGTGATCTCCGTGCGTTGGGCAACCAGAAGATCTTGGCCATCTTTCAGAAGGCCCAATGGTTCGTGAAGACCTGATGCGAAGAGCTCGTACCTGTTTTCTTTTGTGTCGTAGTACCAAACTTCGCCTTTGCGGATACAAAGGGCTAACTTGGTACCTCCCATCCATTCCATTCCGCTGACCTCGAGCGGAATGCCATCACCTGGTTTCCACTCTATATCGCGGGAGGCATTGGGAGAAGAGGCAGTGAGTAGGTCAGTTACCTTGTAGGGTTCCCCCAATAATGACTGAATGAGAAAAATCAGAGGAACCGTTCCGATTGTTTTTTTTAAAAAGGCTCTCATTTCGTGAAGTAGACGTAGACCATGGATTCGCCCTCTGGCTTGGCTTCTCTTGCTACGCCTTCCGGGTGAGTGACCAAGGTGTTGGCTGGTCTGACAATCCGGAGAAGTTGCCCGTCCTTGGATCCAAAACTTTCCTGATAACCTTGGGCAAGAAAGGTAACGAAGCCGTCTTCTTCCAGTTGAAAGCCTTTGTAGCGCCCGTCCTTGGCAAGTGGAAAGTGGTGAACTCTTTTTTCCATCGGGACTTCAAATGGAAACTTGCGAACAAACCATGTGTTGTACGCATCCATAAAGCGCCCCCGCCAGAGTAATTTGGGCTGAGCGTTTGCAGAATCATATCCCAGGTTTATGCCTCCCGGAAAACCGACCATGATCGCTTTGGTGCCAATTCCCCTGAAGAAAGCTCGTTGGACAATGGGCCGGTCTTTAGGGATCAATTCATAGCGTTGGGAAGTTTGATCCGGAAACCCTTCCGGGAGAGCTTTGCTTTCTTTAATGGCATGCCAGATGGTTGCGATTTGTTTTTCGGTATCTCCTCCATGAATGTCCTGGATACTGGCTTTGCCGTTGGGCCAGAAAGCGGGCATCAAGGTGCCTGGTCGATAGCCGGCAGGATTAATCAAATACTCACGGAACCACTCGGGGCGAAGCCTGCGGGTCGAACTTTTTATATCCAATGCCTGGATGCCTAGAGATTTACGGTCTCCCCAATTGTGACAGGTGATGCAATTGTATCCCCCACGAACTCCAAGAAGTTTGTACCCGGAATCCGTTTCTTTGGCTAAGGGATTTGATGCTTTGGCATCCGCATCCTGAAACGTTTGAGTCAGGAACTTTGCCTGTGATTTATAATGAGGCATCTGAGTTTTCAGGTAAGGACGGACTTTATTTTCCCCGTGAAAGATTTTTTCCATCCATTCGGGTTGCAATTTGTGACCGATCCCGGAGAGCGGAGGAGGAATTCGACCTGAATCTCCGAGTCCCGGATCCCCTTCGAAGAACGCGTTCGTTTCATTCTGAGGACCGCCCTTGCCGTCTCTCGAATGACAGGCATAACAATTCAGCGCCGTCATTGTAATTTCGGGAGAAGCTTTTAATGGCGTGGAGGAAAGAAAAGCAGCAATAGAATTCCTTTGGTTGTCATCCAACTCGTACCGCACGTGAGGCTTTGCAAGGTTTTGAATTGGTCTTTCAGGATTGAGCAACGGGCTTTTGTCCAGTTTGTCGACTCCCTTTAAATCGTGACAATTTGCACAACCTAATGCGCCGGCCAATGCTTTTCCTCGGGTTACTTGTTCGGGAGTTCCTTTGGGCCAGGATGGCAAACGTTGAGTTAATCGTGGATCGCTGCCCTCTAATTTGAAGAGATAGGCAGCAATGTCTGCGGATTCATATTGGTTCAAAGGAAAGTGAGGCATGCGGCCATCGGTCCTATAATTATCCAGTTTCCCGAGCATGGCATTCAGGACCGAATAGGAAGTCTTGGCCGGGAAGTCGGGAAGTTTGGAACCGTCTGTGTGGCAAGCGGCGCAACCTTTGTTCTCGAAAAGCTTTTTTCCGTTTGCAGCATTTCCATGTCGGGGTGGATTATAGCTGGTTTTGGTTTCCAGAGATTTTAACCAGGCCAAGATGTCTTCGGTTGCCACTTTACGGGATTCCTCGGAAATTGCTTCCAAAACGTCGGGCATGGTGGTCCCGGGTTGCGCTTTTTCAGGATTTTCCAGGAAGCTCTTAACCCAGTCTCTATTCAGGCGTTTGGAAACGTTGGTCAACATTGGACCTTTGCGTTCAGGTATCGGGGAAGCGGTTGAGTGACAATTGGCGCAACCTAATTCGGAATAAAG
>JAYOII010000089.1:0-9983 GCA_038118685.1 Opitutia bacterium | reverse complement strand
TCAGCCACAAAGCGGAACCTGTGGTTCTCACGCTTGACGTTGAAAAAGAAGGAGAAATCACTGCGGCTGACATATCTCCGGCTGAAGGGGTGGAAATCATCAACCCGGAACAACTTATCCTTACGACCGACAGAAAACAGAGGGTCATTGCGGAAATGACCGTTTCCGTTGGGCGAGGATTTTGCCTGGGTGAGGATAGTAAAACGGATGATCAGCCGATTGGCGTCATTAACGTGGACGCTCTTTACAGTCCTGTTAAACTCGTTAAATACGATGTTCAGAATACTCGAGTCGGGCAAATGACCGACTACGACAAGCTTATTCTCGAGGTGAACACGGACGGACGTATTACCCCTGATGATGCCCTCAAGCAATCAGCGGCAATCCTTCGTCACCATTTGGATGTTTTTGACCAAATAACCGAAGAGCAAATCGAATTCGAAAGCCATTCCAAGGAGGTGAGCGAAGAACAGAACAGACTACGCAATCTGTTGGGGATGAGCGTCAATGAAATCGAATTGTCCGTTCGAGCCGCCAACTGTTTGAACAATGCGAACATTACGACCGTCGGAGAACTTGCGACCAAGTCTGAGCCCGAAATGCTCAAATACCGTAATTTCGGTAAGAAATCGCTGAATGAAATCAAGGCCAAGCTTGAGCAACTAGGTTTGTCCCTTGGCATGAAATTTGAAAACCGTTTGTTGGATTCTGCCTCCAGCTAAGTACCAACCAATTCATCACCTTTTACCTTCCTGCAGGATGAGACATAGAAAACACAACCATCTTCTAGGTGTAAAGACGGCGCACCGTATATCTTTGCTTGCCAATTTGTCTTGTTCCCTGATCGAGAATGGCAGAATCAAGACCACGTTGGCGAAGGCTCGGGCTCTGCGCCCTACCATTGAGAAGGTCATTACCTTGGCCAAGAAAGCGCATGTTGCTTCGGATGCAGCTCAAAAAGTCCACTACAGACGCCTTGCTATCGCCCGTCTTCGTAACAAGAAAGCAGTCAAAAAACTCTTCGACGAGTTGGTCGAGCAATTTTCAAATCGCAACGGCGGCTACACGAGAATTTACAAATTGGCCATGCCCCGTCTCGGCGACGCCGCCGATATGGCGATTATTGAATTTGTCGAGGATGCCCCTAAGAAAAAGGCAAAGAAAAAGAAATCCTCAACCAAGAAGGCTGGCAAGGAGTCCAAGAAAACTCCGGAATCGGATCAACCCGTAGCTCAAGAAGCTCAACCGGATGCAGAAGGTTCCGAGGGTGCCGCTGAAGAACCCGCTACCGAGCCTGAATCCAGAGAGGTTTCGGAACCTGAATCCCAATCAGGCGCCTCTGATGAGGATGCCGAGACTAGTGCCGAGGAACCCGCTTCCGAGCCTGAATCCAAGGAGGAAACGGTACCTGAATCCCAATCGGACGCCTCCGATGAGGATGCCGAGACTGGTTCCGAAGAACCCGCCGAGGACGCCGCCGAAGAACCTGCTTCCGAGCCTGAATCCAAGGAAGACCCCGCTTCCAAAGACGAAGAACAAGCTTCAAAGGATTGAGGAAGCTTTTCGGATTCCGGCAGGTACCGTGGAGGTAGCCCAAGCCAAGCTGGAAACCTGAAAATTCCATGTTAGTGTTGCAATAAGAGTGCGTTGCTCTTTTTGTCGTTACCTTTCAAGACTTTCATGAGCCAAATCATGAAAAACATCATACGCTTATGGCACAGACGATCGTAGTATTGGATTTCGGATCACAGTATACGCAGGTGATTGCCCGTCGCATTAGGGAAGCAAACGTGTACTCAAAGGTTTTGCCGTTTGATACCCCGGTGGGTGAAATAAAGGCTCTCGACCCGGTTGGTCTCGTTTTGTCGGGTGGACCCGCCAGTGTCCTGACGAAAGGAAGCCCCAAACCCCACCGAAGTTTGTTTAATCTTGGAATTCCCGTTTTGGGTATTTGTTATGGCCTACAGCTCATGGGCAAGATGCTTGGAGGAGAGGTGAAAGCAAGCCGGCAGAGGGAATATGGTCGGGGCAAGCTTACCATCAACAAAACCGGAACCCTCTTCAAAGGACTGCCCAAGGATTTGACCGTTTGGAATTCTCATGGAGATTGTCTGACCAAGCTGCCGAAAGGCTTTCGGGAACTTGCCAGAACCGAGAACTCCCGTTTTTCCGCCATAGAAGATCCCGCAAGAAAATTTTATGGTTTGCAATTCCACCCGGAAGTCCAGCACTCCGAAAAAGGAACCCAAATCATTCAAAATTTTCTCACTCAAGTTTGCAGGTGCAAAGGAGACTGGGGAATGAAAGATTTTACCGAGACAGCCATCCGTTCCATTCAGGAGCAAGTGGGAAACAAAAAGGTGATTTTGGGCCTTAGCGGAGGGGTCGATTCATCGGTAGCCGCCGCCCTTATTGATCGTGCAATTGGAAAACAACTGACCTGCATTTTTGTCGACAACGGTCTTTTGCGATTAAACGAGAGGGACCAAGTGATACAGCTTTTTAACAATCATATTCCAGGCAAATTGAAGGTTGCCCGCGCCGGACCACTTTTCTTGAGTCGGCTCAAGGGCGTGACCGACCCCGAGAAAAAGCGAAAAATAATTGGAAAAACCTTTATCGAGGTTTTTGACCGCGAGGTTAAAAAACTAGGTCAGGTCGATTTTTTGGCTCAAGGAACCCTTTACCCAGATGTAATTGAAAGCGTCCCCATAGGAGGCAACCCTGCTGCCTTGATTAAGAGCCACCATAACGTCGGCGGTCTGCCCAAAAGAATGAAGCTCTCACTTCTCGAGCCGCTGCGGGAACTCTTCAAGGATGAGGTGCGCGCCTTGGGCAAAACGCTTGGGTTGCCCAAGGAAGTACTCATGCGCCATCCTTTCCCCGGGCCCGGCCTTGGCGTGCGCGTAGTCGGAGAAATCAAACCGAAACACCTGCGCGTACTCCGGGAAGCGGACGCCATCTTCATTGAAGAATTGTTTGAGTCGGGATGGTACCATAAACTTTGGCAAGCCTTTTGCGTATTTCTTCCCGTACGAAGTGTTGGCGTAATGGGTGATGAGAGAACCTATGAAAACGTGATTTCTCTACGAGCCGTGACAAGCAGTGATGCAATGACGGCGGATTGGGCGCAATTGCCCGACAAGCTTTTGAGGAAAGTTTCGAATCGTATCATCAACGAAGTCAAGGGAGCCAACCGAGTGGTTTACGATATCAGCTCCAAGCCTCCCAGCACGATCGAGTGGGAGTAGCCAAGCACCAATCGAATGAAGTATTCCTACCTTTCGGATTCTCCTGATCTGCTTTCGGAGTTGCGGGAGTTTGCTTCCGTTTCCGTTCCGGATCGCGAAGTCACCGAAACGGTTTCAGGAATACTGGAGGAAATTCGCTTGCGTGGCGACGCCGCTCTTCTTGAGAAGACCCTTTTGTATGATGGAGCTTCGCTAGAGGCAGATGAAATCTCCGTCACCCCCGCCGAACTTGACCAAGCCCAATCGAAGCTCGATGAATCCGAACGCACGGCCATTCTGGAAGCGATTGCAAACGTCCGACTTTTTCATGAGAAAAGCATTCCAAACGATTGGAGTACTTTAAACGAACATGGAGCGGAAGTTGGAGAAAAACATTATCCGATCAAAAGGGTGGGAATATACGTCCCCGGGGGCAACGTTCCCCTCGTATCCACGGTGATCATGACCGTTACTTTGGCAAAAGTAGCCCAAGTCGACGAAATAGCCGTGGTCACACCGCCTGATTCCAATGGAAAAGTTGCGTTTCAGTTGTTGGCCGCACTTGGAATCTTGGGGGTTACCGAAGTTTACCGGGTGGGAGGGGCCCAAGCGATTGCCTCTTTGGCCTTTGGAACCGAGACCATTCCAGCCGTCGACAAGATATTCGGCCCGGGCAACGCATATGTAAACGAAGCCAAAAGGCAATCATTTGGCACCGTTGGAATAGACCTGCTTCCAGGACCAAGCGAGGTCATGGTCATTGCGGACTCCACGGCCAAGCCATCCTTTGTGGCCGCGGCCCTCCTTGCCCAAGCGGAACATGGTTCGGGTAAAGAAAAAATTTATTTTCTTTTCTCCGAAGAAACGCTTTTTTCGCAGGTCATTGAAGAAATAAAGGTCCAACTCGAAACCCTTTCGCATGGAAAATCAATTCAGCGAGTTCTTGAAATTGGCTTTCGATCGATTTTTCTTCCCAATATCGAAAGGCTTTCGGAAGTGGCTTCCTTTATTGCTCCTGAACACCTCGAGCTTCAGGTATCGGAAGAAAACCTAGCTTTCTTGACCGATAGGATTACCACCGCAGGTGCTTTTCTCATGGGGCACAAGACAGCAACCTCCCTTGGTGACTTCGCGGCGGGTCCAAGTCACGTTCTTCCCACGGGCAGGTCATCGCGTTTTTCTTCGGGCCTTAAGCTCAACGACTTTTTGAGGCGCACCAGCTTCATCAAGTACGATGAGAATTCTTTGAGAAAGGGCCAATCGGTCGTTGAAGAGTTCTCCAAAATGGAACAGCTTGATGCCCATGGCCGTTCCCTGACCATGCGTATTGAGGGCAAAATTTGAGCGGGATGGAGCCAGGCCCCCGACACCTTTCCCGCTCCATTGCCAATCACCGTCCCTATGTTCCGGGGAAGCAACCTGAGATTGGAGAGGAAACGGTAAAGCTCAATACGAACGAAAACCCCTACCCTCCCAGTCCGGGCATTAAAAACGCGATACTTGGAGAATTGGAATCCCTCAGGCTCTATCCCAACTCACGCTCTAATAAGTTAAGGGAATGCATTGCCGGGTTGCACGGCCTGAGCGCGGACCAAGTCATTGTGGGCAATGGCTCCGATGACCTTCTTAATTTGTGTACCCGTTGTTTTTCGGATGACAATTTGAAAGTCGGCATGCACGAGCCCAGTTATTCTTTGTACGAGGTCGTCGCCTCCCTCCAGGGTTCGACCTTGATGCGAATTCCTTTTGCCGACGATACTTTTTCCCTGAACCCGGAGGCGGTCATTGATTCCGGGGCAAACCTTTTTTTCATAACGAGCCCTCATGCTCCCAGTGGCCGGGAATATCCGTTGGATTGCTTCAGGCAAATCCTCAAGGAATTCCAAGGCATTCTGGTCATTGACGAAGCTTATGCGGATTTTGCCGAACAAAACGCGTTGCCTCTTCTTGGGGAATTTTCAAACCTCATCCTTACTCGGACGATGTCCAAGTCGTATTCTCTTGCCGGGTTGCGCGTAGGTTATGCCCTTGCCTCACCCGAATTAGTTTCAATTCTGGATCAGGCGAGAGAAGTGTACAACGTCGACCGCTTGGCTCAGGCGGCCGCATTGGCCGGTCTGAAAGACCGAACTTATTTCGAGCAAACACGCGACTCGATAGTAAAGGAAAGAGAGAAATTCTCCTTGCTCTTGGACGAATGGGGATGGAAAACCTGCCCAAGCGGAGCCAATTTTCTATTTACCATGCCCATTGATTCCAAAGGGCGGACGGGCCCTGAAGTGGCCACGGACCTTTACGACTACCTGACCTCGAAAAACGTGTTGATACGTTATTTTCCCAAGCATGAACTTACCTCTTCTTATCTAAGAATCAGTATTGGCAATGCATCGGATATGAATATCCTCATGGAGAGAATAATCGAATGGAAAACCCAAGAACAGCTATAGTCAGACGAGATACGAAGGAAACTCAAATCCAGATGGAACTTTCTCTGGATGGCGTCGGCAAAGGAGAAATTTCCACGGGAATTCCCTTCCTCGATCATATGTTGGTCCTTTTCTCCAGGCACGGATTCTTTGACCTTTCCATCAAAGCCGAAGGAGACATTCAGATAGACTACCACCATTTGGTCGAAGACATGGGCATTAGCTTGGGTCAAGCCTTCAGGGAAGCGCTGGGCGACAAGTCCGGAATCAAGAGGTACGGTTTTTTCCTTCTTCCCATGGACGAGACTCTCGTCAGTGTGGCCCTTGATTTGAGCAATCGGGGATTTCTGGTTTTTCAGGCGGACCCTCCGGTCACCCTTGTACGCGATTTCAACATCCAACTGTTCAAGGAATTCTTTCAGGCATTTGCCAACGAAGTGGCCTGCAATCTACATATCCGCCTTGAGCACGGAACCGAGCCTCACCATGTCGCGGAGGCTATGTTCAAAGGCTTTGCCAAAGCCTTGGACCTGGCGACGCAAATCGAACCCAGGCTGGACGGGACGATTCCTTCGACCAAGGGAACCTTGTCCTCTTAATGCTCGGCATCGAGTGAAATCCCTCCCTAAAGTCGGAGTCGTTGATTACGGTACGGGAAACCTCAGGAGCGTGGTCAAGGCGTTTGAGTATCTTGGCTCCACTACCCGGATCGTCACTAAGCCCTCCTGTCTTGAAAAGCTGGATGCACTTGTCTTTCCGGGGCAAGGAACCTTTGATCAATGTATCCGAGCTCTTGGAGAAACTGGTCTGGACGCTGCGATCAGCCAATGGATTCGGGAAGACAGACCTTACTTCGGGATTTGTCTCGGTTTGCAGGTTTTGTTCGAAGGCTCCGAAGAGGGAAGCCAATCAGGACTTCATCTTTTTTCCGGTCGGGTGAAGCGGTTTTCGCTTCCCGAAGGAATCAAAATTCCCCATATGGGTTGGAACGGCGTGGATTGGAAGCTTTCGGCTCGGGACCCCATGCTTCGGGGCTTGGCGGACGGAGACCAGTTTTATTTTGTCCACAGTTACCATCTATGCGACGAGGACAAGAGGCTGGAGGTCATGAAGACTCATTACGGATATCCTTTCACAAGCGGCATATCCCACAACAATTGTTTCGCCACTCAATTTCATCCCGAAAAAAGTCAGTCGAAAGGTTTGCAATTATACAGGAACTTTCTTGAAAAAATCTCCCAGTGATGGCAAAAGATACATTTACTTCTTTTTACCCCATCCGTTATGGCAGATACTGCAAACCTAGAAATAGGTGATCAAAGATATTCTCTAAACCTCATCAAGGGAACCGAAGATGAACTTGCTGTTGACATCAGCAAGCTTCGTAAAGAAAGCCGTGTTATCACCTTTGACGATGGCTATGGAAATACAGGTTCCTGCGAAAGCGACATTACTTTTATCGACGGTGACAAGGGAATTTTAAGGTATCGTGGGTATGACATTGCGGAACTTGCCGAGAAATCAAACTTTTTGGAATCCGCTTACCTGTTGCTCAACGGAAACCTCCCCAACGGAAACGAACTGGATGCCTTCAAGCAACGAGTCGCAGGCTATTGTGATCTGCCCGATGAAGTTTTGGCTTCGATCCGCTCGCAACCGGCGGGTGCCCATCCGATGGCCGTTTTGTCCTCAAGCCTTCAAGCCTTGGGCGGATCTTATCCGCAATACGGAACCAATGACCGCAACAAGGACTTGGAGAGCTTTGACGAATCTGCAGCGTTGATTATTTCCTCCGTTCGTTCCATTGCTGCGGCAATTTACAAAAAGTCATTGGGTGAAGAACTTCCCTCTTCGGACCCGAGCCGGACTTACTGCGAGAATTTTCTCTCCATGATGTTTGACAAAACGGGAGTGCCCAACCCCGTGCCTTCAGCCGTCGAAAGCGCATTGGACTTGATCTTTTTGTTGCATGCGGACCATGAACAAAACTGCTCGACCTCGACTTGCAGGATGATTGCCTCTGGTGGAGCCAACCCCTTTGCATCCCTCGCTGGCGGAGTCTCGGCATTGTGGGGACCCTTGCATGGAGGCGCCAACATGGCGGTGATCAGAATGCTCGACGAAATCCACGAATCCGGCGATGACGGAAGCAGGTTTGTTGAATCCGCCAAGCAAGGAAAATCGAGGCTGATGGGATTTGGGCACCGCGTGTACCGCAATTATGATCCGCGGGCCAAGATCTTGAAAAATGCCTGCGATCAAGCACTCGAGGCCCTGGGCGTATCAAGCCCGATTTTACAGATAGCCAGAAGGCTGGAGGAAGTCGCCTTGGAGGATCCCTATTTCATTCAAAGAAAACTTTACCCCAACGTAGATTTTTACAGTGGCATTATTTTGCAAGCTTTGGGCTTTCCCACGAATATGTTTACGGTCCTTTTCGCAATAGGCAGAACTCCGGGTTGGCTTTCCCACTGGAAGGAAATTGCCGAGAATGGAAAGAAAATCCACAGGCCCAGGCAGATCTATCAAGGGGAAACCCTACGGCCTTATCTTCCGGTGGAAGATCGCTAGAAAACCTGAAAGCAACTATTTTTTAGGCGCTGGCGGGGCATTGGCCAAAATTTCCTCCAAAGGCATGCCGGCGAATTCTTTGATTCCCCTGATCAGGATCCAAAAAGCGTAGCCACTTACGAGGATACAGGGGATGCTTATGACCGGGAAGCTCCATCCCATCATCCTTCCGACCTCGTCATTGAAGGACGTTCCGCCCTCGAATTGGGAAAGTTCGACTTCTTTCTCGCCAGATTTTCTCAGAATCGCCTCGTCAAAGACACCACCTGAAAACTGAGTGATCGTAACCTGATTTCCCTGATGGGAGGCAAGCAGTCCACCGACCTCATCTTCCTCGCTTGCCTTTGCGTTGATGCAATCGGCAAGAAGTGAAGCCGTTTGCACGGGTGTTTCGTCAATCCGGAAGGCCCCACGGATTTGATTTGAGTCTGCCGCATTCGAGATTGCCGTAAGAACGAGTTCACGCTCCACCTCGCCTTTGATCGGAATGTGAAGCCGGTCGTTGGCGGCCATGCTGTCGTCCTTGATTTCGATGACGGCAGTGGCCGGCACGGGGTTTTCGGGTTCTGTCACGACGATCCAATTCGAAAGAAGATAATTCAGCGCGGCGCTCAGAACAAAGGAAGAAGCAATCAGCCAAGTGCACTTGACCATCATGCCGTCAAACTCCCTTTGAGTTCCGCGCTGAGCAAGTGCTTGGTCAACCAAATCCACCCGGATGACTTCCGGGTTGTAGAGAAAGAGCCTGATGAGCGGTTTTTTCGTCTTCAGAGTCAGAACGGTAAGAATCCCCAAAATCCCAGGCAGCGCTGCTTCTTTGATGGCGAAGTGCGTAACCGTCAACTCCGGAATCAGGCCGACGCCGCCCGTAAGGAGCGCGCTCAAGGCGCCGAGTATGGAAAGGAAGTTCCATTTGCGTCTGCGATAAAAGTCATATGCGCCGTAACTTATGGGAAAAAGAATGGCAAGAAGCAGCAGGCAAGAGGCAACCTCCATGGAATCGGAGGAGACCCCTCCAAGTAACTTGCCCAAGCCGGGACCAAACCAATCGTCTCCCATGCGAAGAATCAAAATGGGCAGGAGCAGATTGAAACCCAAGTTCACCAACATATTTTCCCTCTTGGGGGTGGACGATTGAAGAGACGTTTCTTTCATTGGCAGATCAGCCAAACATCAACATAAGATAATGTCGCTCTTATTCGTTGAATGACAAAGAAAATACGATGCTTGATTTCAGCCGGACCGACACGGGAATGGATCGACCCCGTGCGTTTTGTCTCCAACCCTTCTACGGGGAAAATGGGATATGCTTTGGCTGAGGAAGCGGTTGCACGGGGTTTCGAGGTCGATTTGGTCAGCGGTCCGGTGTCCTTGTCCGCTCCCCCGGGTGCTCGAATCCATCACGTGGTTACTGCCGCGGAAATGGAAAAGACCATGAAGGAACTTTTCGACAAAGCGCATCTTGTGATCATGGCGGCCGCAGTTTGTGATCATCGACCGAAAAGGCAGTGGAGTGAAAAGCTGAAAAAGGAAGATTTTCCGAAGGATTTCGAATGGGTGAAGAACAACGACATCGTCCAAGGACTTTCAGCCGCCCGAAAAAACGGCCAAAAAATCATCGGCTTTGCTGCGGAAACGACGAACTCGATGGCTCATGCGGTTGAGAAGCTCGCATCGAAAGGATTGGACTGGATTGCCTTAAACGAGGTGTCTCGCGAAGGAATTGGCTTTGCGTCTGATTTCAACGACGTTACGT